>JAFXOC010000080.1 GCA_017529085.1 Selenomonadaceae bacterium
GAAATCGCCCGCGCCGTATAAGTAAAGATGACGGCGTTTTTTACAAAATTGCTTAAATTCTTGAAACGTTGTATTACGCATAGCGTTACGCTTTAACTCGTTCTCCTTGTAACGATCCGTAAAATAACCGTTCTTCGTATGCCACATAGCCACGGATATTTTAACGTTTCCATTCGATTTCAACATAGACGAAGCGCGATGACATCCGTCAATTATGTATTTGCCGTTGTCAATCAATACGATATAATTCCCGTATACTCTCGGATTATATCCGTTCTTCTTTATTGATTCGTAAATATTTGCCAAACGACTTGCGTTGTTTTCTCCCCAGTAATTTTTCTGTTTACGAGCGTCGTTTGCGTCCGAATTTCCGTTTAACGCTCGCATGATTCTAGCGTCTTGCAACGGGACAAGCCCCGCAAAATCATCCGATACGGAATCGGTTTTCAACTCGCCTACCGATACCTCCATAAACTCAACAGACACTAAATCGCATAGAATTTCGTTTGCGTCGGTTAAAAAATTTGCGTCGTAATCTTTGATTGAAAAGCCGGGAATGTTTATCATATTTTGCGCAATATCCGTCAATTTATCTGCAAAAGATACGAACTCTTTTATAGTCATATCAATGCGAATGTTTCCGTAGTGAATGTGAATAGCTTCGCCTATATTGTCTTCAATACGCAGATTTTCTCCGCCTATCGTAGCTTCGGCTAATTTAATTACCCCTGGATTGCTCATCGTCGACTCCTTTTATCCTCGATAAATTTTCTTTCGCCATGTTTATGTTAGCCACCAATTTATAAAAATCCGCCTGCGTCATCTCCATGCGAACATCGTCGCTCTGTATATGGACAATGCCGCCGATTTTAGGCAAAATAGGTGCGTTTAGCTCAATATCATACAACCGACCTTTTAAACGTACCTGTCCGTATTTTTTTAAAAGCTCTCCCATAATTTCTCATCGCCTTTACGATTGATAAGTATTAAGATAATCGACATAACACGGCGCGCCGCCGACAAAGCTTATCGATGTCAATTTGCAATCAATATTCGTCGAAGGACAGATACTTTTTTCTTATGTTTTTCCAGTCGCGATCTTTCAACATTTTCAAAAGACGTGGCGTAAAGTGGAAAAATATCTTATGAAACTTTTCTGTTACATCCGCCATATCTTTTTTTTCATCGTCCAAAAGGTACAGCAACTTTTCAATTGCTCTGATATACCCGTCCGTAAATTCATTTTTTTCAAATATCGACCTTGTAACAAGATAAACCAAAAGATTTTTATCATCCATTTGCCACCAGCCGTATTTGTCGTTCCATACTTTATCGCGCCAAACAGATTCTTGAATACTTTTGTCAAGCGGAAGCCAAGCGTCCATGTCTATACTCTTTGTCGCCAGTTGCCCGTAAACATCAATTTGAACACCGGTTTTTTTGTGTTCAAATTGATGGCATGTATCCATGCCATAAAGAAATTGCCACCCGGCTTCTTTTCCGTGAGGGTGTATGAGTTCTGAATATTCGAGAATATTCATGAGCTTTAAAAATTCGTCGAAGCAATCGGGATGAACCAAGATATCAATATCTTTGCCGCGTTTTAGCTTATTCGGCAACTCGTTATCAATGTTGTGCAATAATATGTAGTTGATATTGTACTTATGCAACATTCGAAAGGTATCGTTAATATCGGAAGAAGAATAGAACATATCTATACCCCCATAAAAAACTTGTTGTCGATTGCCTTAAAATACTGATAGTAAACAAAAATTTTCTTGTTAAACCAAAGGCTTAAAATACTCTATTGTTTTTTCAAGCCGGTCTGTCGCAAAGGTGAGAACCCAGAAAACCTGCGCCGCCCGTAACCAAAACCCTTTTTTTCACTCATTACCAACTCCTATATTATTGTGCTTATTGACAATCGGGTCTAATAAAATCGGCTCGTCTAAAATATGGACGTAATCTTTTTTTATATTTCCATTGGAATCAAAAATAGAAATCAATTCGTATTCTTCATCAGACATTACGCCAACGTGTTCCACTCTTTGAAACAATACGCTGTCTGCGGCAAAATGTTTTGCCATATTTACAAAGTCTTTCATTTCGGCGTAACTTTTGGCGGTAACTATAAAATTAAATCTTACAAAATGCAGTTTCTTTTCCCGCCTATACTTTTTTACGATTTCGAGATTTTTCAGTAAAGTCTCCCAAGTACCTCCGCGCCTAACTTCTTCGTAGGTCTCCTTTTTCGCCGCGTCTATGCTGATCCATAGCTCAATATGAGAATAACGCTCGATGAGTTCTAATATTTTCTTTTCA
>JAFXOC010000081.1 GCA_017529085.1 Selenomonadaceae bacterium
TGTCTGTTTCTTTCCGCAGATGCTGTAAAGCTTGCCAATACGCACCTTTTCAGCCTTATTCACATTATAAAGCGTGCTGTCCGCCGTTACGCTTCCCGAATAAACCCTGAAATAGGACATTTTTCCTACATACGGGTCGGCAACCGTCTTGAATACAATTGCAGAGGTCGTGTCCTTAATATCCTGAACAACCTCGCAAGGCTCGCCCGATACCGAATTATGTGCCGTTTCGGTGATTTCATTAGGTGCGGGAAGATACTTTGCAATACCGTCCATAAGGCTTCTTACGCCGATATTTGTTGCGCCGGAACCGCAGTAAACGGGATATATTTCACCGTCCTTAACTCCCTTTCTTATTGCCTTTTTAATCTCGTCAAAGGTAAATTCCTCACCGTTAAAGTACCTATTCATAAGCGCTTCGTCAGTTTCGGCAATCGCCTCCATAATCATATCGCGAAGCGGTGCGATTACATCTGCCATACCGTCGGGAACGGGAATATCAACTCTGTCCTGTCCCTCATAACGGCGAGCCGTCATGTCAACTATATCAACAAAGCCCTTGAAGTCCTCGCCTTCCTTTATGGGATATACAAAAGGAGTAATCGATTTGCCGAATTTTTCCTTCATATCTTCAAGCGTCTTTTGGTAGTTCGCTCTTGCATCGTCAATCTTATTTACAAAGAAAACTATCGGCGCACCCTTTTGCTTTGCAAACTTGAAAGCTTGCTCCGTTCCGACAGAAACGCCGCTTCTGCCGCTCAATACAATAAGTGCGGAATCTGCCGCGCGCATACCCTCTTTAACTTCACCGACAAAGTCGAAATATCCGGGAGTATCAAGCACATTCAGCTTATTTTCTTTCCATTCAATCGGCTCAACAGTTGTCGCAATAGACATCTGTCTTTTAACCTCTTCGGGATCAAAGTCGGAAAAAAGTGTTCCGTCCATACTCTTGCCCAAACGATTTATCGCTCCACTGTTGAAAAGCATAGCCTCAACAAGTGAACTCTTGCCGCATTTACCGTGTCCCATAACCGCAATGTTTCTAATGTTTTCCATTTTGTAATCGCCCATTGTAATTCTCCATTCCGCCGCTTTTGCGGCAATTTTATAGTTTTTTCCGACACCTGTGTCGGTGAGAATTCTGCCATAACTAAAATGTCAATTTACATTTATTTTTCGATAAGTCTCTTGGTATCAAGTGCTATCATAAGTTCTTCATTAGTCGGTATTACAAGCGTTCGTACCTTAGCGTCCTCCGCCGAAACATCTCTTTTTATGCCGCGGACATTGTTCTTTTCCCTATCCAATTTAATTCCCATAAATTCAAGACCTTCGGTGATTGCAAGACGGTATGCGGCATCATTTTCGCCGATACCACCCGTAAATACAAGCGCATCAATGCCACCCATTGCCGCCGCATATGCCGCTATCAGCTTTTTAACGCTGTAATAGAACATATTTACCGCCAAATCTGCTCTTTCATTGCCCTCATTCGCCGCGCTCGTCAAGTCTCTGAAATCGCTGGAATAGCCCGAAACGCCCACAA
>JAFXOC010000082.1 GCA_017529085.1 Selenomonadaceae bacterium
CAAAAATTAAAAGATTTCCTTAAAGTTCCCTATTTGTCTTTGGTGGTGAACGGTCACATGGCTCTGGAACTCGCTATACAAAGTTTTAATTTCCCCGAAGGCGCGGAGGTTATCACTACCCCTTTTACTTTTATCTCCACTACCCACGCTATTGTAAGGAATAAATTAAAACCCGTGTTCTGCGATGTGAAGGAGTCCGACGGAACTATCGACCCCAAAAAGATTGAGGAACTTATTACCGAAAACACATCGGCTATTCTGCCTGTGCATGTATATGGGAATATCTGCGATGTGGAGAAAATACAAGAGCTTGCTTATAAGTATTCGTTAAAAGTTATTTATGACGCCGCCCACGCATTTGGAGAAACTTATAAAGGGCAAGGAATAGGCAGTTTTGGCAACGCGTCTGTTTTTAGTTTTCATGCAACTAAGGTTTACCACACCATAGAAGGCGGAGCGGTTGCCGTAAATAGCAAAGAACATTACGAAACTCTGTTCAATTTGAAGAATTTTGGCATTAGGGGCAACGAATTGGTGGTATCTGTCGGAGCCAACGCTAAAATGAACGAATTTGCGGCTATTATGGGGCTTTGCAACCTGAAAAGATATGAAAAGGCTATTGCGAGGCGTAAGGAAGTATGCGAAGCGTATAGGGAAAAATTAAAAGAGATTTCGGGAATTAGATTTTTGACTTCCGAGAGTGTGGAAAATTCAAATTACGCTTATTTGCCGGTGATTTTTGAGGGAGAGTTCCCTAAAAATCGTGATGAGATTTACGAAAAATTGGCTGAAAACAGGATTTTCTCAAGGAAATACTTTTATCCTCTTACCTGTGATCAAGCTTGTTTTCGGAACAAACACAGGAATGACAATTTGCCGGTTGCGAGGCGTTTGGCAGAATCAGTGCTGACTTTGCCCGTGTATGAGGGACTAACGACGGAAGATGTGGATTATATTTGCGAGATTATAACAAGGGAAGGAAGGAAAGAACGCAGCCATGAACCGCTTTCATCATATTCCTCCTTATTCTCTTGACAGGGGAGAAAAAGAGAGACTGCTTTTGCCTTTTCTTGTTGATTTAACAAATTTTCACAGTGAACATTGCGCCGCCTACGGAAACTTTTTGAAAGCAATTGGGTATGACAGCGGGAATATTTCGTCTGTAGCCGACTTACCCTTTATGCCCGTTCGGGCTTTTAAGGAATTAGAACTAAAAAGTATAGCGGACGAACAGGTATTTAAGCTTATGACATCATCCGGCACTACGGGACAAAAGACATCCAGAATATATCTGGATAAGACGAACGCGGTATTGCAGCAAAAAGTTCTTCTTCGGCTTTTGGGCGATTTTATCGGCGTTTCCAGAAAGCCGATGCTTGTTATAGATGCTCCGAGAATTATGGGTAAGTCCGGGGAGTTTGGCACAAGGAGAGCTACTATGGTTGGGCTGTCCTATATAGCCAGAGGCGTGACATTTGCTTTACATGATGATTTATCTCTCGATTTAGCCGCTGTAAAGGAATTTTTGCTTCAGCATGGACGCGAAGATTTTATAATATTTGGTTTTACCTACATGGTATGGCAGTATCTCTTTCAGGCTTTAGCGGCAAAGGGAGAAAGATTAGATTTCTCAAAGGGAATATTGCTTACTACCGGAGGCTGGAAAAAACTTACGGATAAGGCGGTTTCTCAGAAAGAGTTCAAGGAAACCGGTCAAAGAATTTGCCGTATAGGCAAGTATCTGGATCACTATGGAATGGCAGAACAGACGGGCAGCATATACGCGCAGTGCGAATATGGGCATCTGCACGCCAGTATCTACTCGGATGTAATTGTCCGCAGGGCTGAGGATTTTGCGCCCTGCGGTATCGGGGAAACAGGTATTATACAGGTGTTGTCAACGCTTCCTCATTCTTACCCCGGTCATTCACTTTTGACGGAAGATAAGGGAACCATTATAGGTGAAGACGATTGTCCTTGCGGTAGGAAAGGTAAGTATTTTAAGGTATTGGGCAGAATTAGCCGAGCGGAAATCAGAGGTTGCAGCGATACGTTTGAAAAAACCGCAAGTGTGAACAATAAGTGAGGAATATATCTATGGAATTGACAAAAGGGCAAATGGGTG
>JAFXOC010000083.1 GCA_017529085.1 Selenomonadaceae bacterium
TCCTGCCGATTACTTATCCGGTGTACCCAAAGGTTCAACAACACCGGCTCTTGATTCTGCAAGGGCGAAATTGAAATGGGATAAGGAACATGACTTTGGAAAACCACTTTTTGACATTGTAAAGCAAGTTATAGACCTTTTAACAGAAAGCACAAAACGAATTAGCGATACAATGCAGAAATTGCTTTTCATTCTTCTTACTATAGACCTCGCTCTAGCGGCAAGTCTTTATACAATAAATCCCAATGCTAACAATCAACAATACGGTATATTCGGTTTTCTTATCAATAAGTTGTTAATTTACAGCATTTTAATATGGCTTGTTTCAAATTGGAGCGGTTTTATCTTTAATACAATGCGAGATTTTGCCGTATATTCGGCTGGTACAGCATTAAGTGCAAAAAATGAGGAACTTATAAAGTTTATACAAGATCCTTTTGATATTTTAGTAAAAGGGATTCACATAATTTCGCCGTTTTTTGAATCGGCTGTTATGATGGCGTTAGGCGATCCTATATCTATAATATGTTTCTGTATGATGCTTACAATGGGTTTTGTTCTCGCTGTTATTTTCTTCTTTATCTCCTATAATATTGCTATGGCGTTCATCGGATTTTATTTTTCATGTTTGTTCGGTTTTTGTACATTATTTTTATCTGGGTTTAAACATACCCGACACCATGCGGAGCAGGGGATAAACGGTATATTTTACGCCACGATAAAACTTTTGGTATTTTCTTTTGCCGGTTTTATTATTTTAGGACTGATGAAAGAATTTGCGGTAGATCCTTTTGTAAAGCAAGAAATGACAACCACAAGTATTGTTATACCTACCGATGGAAATTTTGGCGGTGAAGAAGGTGTGACTGTTGTGGCGGAGATGATAAGATTAAGAGAAACCGGTGGTAGTGAAGAAGGTTATCGTTGGTATAATGTCAGAGGTGATTTAGGAGGAAAATGGTCGGGAAGGTTTGAACCTTATGAGGGAGATGGCGGTTATGGAGCATGGCAATTTACCGGTATGGATAAATACGGAAATACAGGATTAAATTTTGAAAATTGGGCAAAAGAATATGAAGCGGAACATGGTGAAAATACATTAGATAGAATAAGCGCAGGTAACGATCCGGAAAATAGTCCAAACAAACGAAACGGTAAGTATTTGCCATTAACAAAATTGACGTTACGAGGATCGCCGTCAGGTTTTTCATATTGCCCGGAAAATCAAAGAAAAGTTGCTGAATTTATGTTGTTAAAAAAATACAAGCAGTATGGTAATTGGAAAGATGTAATAGCTTCTTGGAATCCCGGCGATCCGGATTATTATAATAAAGTTATAAATGGAGCATCCGGCACAATTCATCGTCCTCAAGCATCGGTAGTTTTTGACTTTTATATCATATTTAAACTTTTTGTAATAGCTCTGATTTTCGTGTATTTATTCTCCAAACTCAACAAAACTCTTGAGAGCTTGCTTGGTGGCAACGGATTTAGATTTACCGTTAGAGATTTTGAATGAGGGTAATGTTTTGAAATGGGGAAAACCTGATTATCATGTCGTTAGTTTTAATATTGGTTGAGATATTATGTTAGGGGGAGATAGGTATGAAGGGACTTTATGTCGGCGCTCTTTGCGGTTCTCTTGTTTCGGCGATTTTGGTGGGTATTCCCGTAACAAACGCTTACGCTGTTCCCGGCGTGGATAAACCTTACGATCCGGTAAATTATTACAGTCTTACCACGGTTTCTTACGCCGATTCTCCCTCGCCGTTCGCTATTCGAGAGTTGATGGCGGGACAGGGAAATCATACGAAAATACAAATGGGCGGTGTGGATAAAATTCTAAAGAATATTCCTCCTGATGTTATAAAAGGCGCTCAATATGCAAAAGATATGTATAATATTTTAAACGAAATCAACAGAGGTACTAAAAACGAAACGGCGATAAAAAAATATCTGGGGCAGTTCATTATCCCCGACTTAAAGAAAGAAACAAACGCATTAGGTTTGGGCGATAACGAGAAAAAATATTTGGATCAAATGATTGATGCTGCGTTTAATATGGAGGGCGATGCCTTAGAGGAATTTGCAAAGAAACTTACAAGAAATACCGCTGAAACCGTAGTTAAAGATTATTTAAAAAAAGAGCTTATGAAGGAAAGCAATAAATACGCCACTATTATGATTAGCGGTTGCATTAACGGCAAAGGTATGGCGGATATTACGGCGGAAGCGATAGGCGTAGGCACACCGGTTTACGATTATCTAAGAGAAGTTCAAGAGATTTTAGAAAATGAAAAAGTCAAAAAGATATTGGAAAAACTCAATATCAAAACTTCCGATTTACAGGCGATGATGGCAAAATTGCCTACTGGGGTACAAGAAAAATTAAAAAAGAAGCGTGAGAAATTAAACGAAGTAACGAAGGAAATAAATACAACGGCGCACGATACTATAACCGATGAAAAACTTTTCGGCACGACTCCGGAAGAAAGGGAGAAAAACAAATATAATCCCGAAAAAACTAAAGATAAAACTTATGCAACAAGGGCGGAAAAACATGAAGCGCTTCAAAAAGAATATAAGCGAATTGTGGAAGTCGTGCAAAAAAATAGGAACGATGTAATAAACCAATATGACGCTTTAAAGGAAATTCTTGAATTAAACAGTCAAGTTATGGGAGAACAGCAAGCCGTTGAATTAAATACGAGAGCAAAGGCTCTTCATGCCGAAATATTAACAAGAGAAAATATTATCATGTCGCAATTAGTACAGCTTCGGGCGATAAAACAGCGCATGGAAGCCAGCGAGGAAGAGGACGCTCGTGAAATTTTATTGACGGTTGCCGAATCAGCAAAAATCCCCGATCCCTTCGATGAAGATGAGAAAAAGGAAATGGAAAGGATAGGGTATAAGCGTCACGAAGTTCCGGATAAAATGCCGGATTTTAAGTAAAAAAAAGGACGGTTATACGATTATGTATGACTGTCCTTTTTTTTTATATTTAGTTTTTGGGTGGAAATATAATTTTTTGTGGAATTATATTTTTCTTTAATTTTATCTATGTCTTTATCGGTTTTAACTTTATTTCCCAAAAGATTGAACCAAATAAGATTTGTTTCTTTCAAAAGTTTTACAGATTGGTTTGTGCTGTAATTTTGTAAATGTTGTTTTTTTATTAATGAATGAAGGTCAGCCAATAACCCGGCAAACGCTTTATAATAACGCTTTTTTTCTTTGATGATTGAATAAGCTGGCATAACAACATTCCTTTCATTATTTATGGTTTATAATAAAGTTTTTTATATCTTGTATTGATGATTTATCTACATCAATTTCATTTTTTGATTTTCCTCTTTTTTATGATGATTTGCTCTGTATTTCATCTATATCTTAGTATAATTTTCGTAAATTGTCAATTTTTTAAGAATTTTTATCCTGATTTTATGATACTTTTATAATGTAAACGAAAGGGTAAAATGGAGGTTTATAAACATGAAGGAAGTATTAGATATATTTGAGGATTACGATGACATATATTTTTATTACAAACAAGATGGTCGAGGATGTTATTATAGCGTGGAAAGAAGTGAATTAAATCCGTATTTACCTGACGATAGAATGTGTACCGATGATGATCTTAGTAAAGCTGTTGAAAAATGGGCGTTTAAAAATGTGGATATTTCTCAATTACCGCATATTGAAGATGCCACTCCTGCAATGCGTTTATTGTATAAACGAATATCCAGTAGTGAAAACAATATGTATTTTGTTGACGAGAATATGGAAGATTGGCATGAACAATGCGGAATGTCCAGAGAGGAATTTGAAAAACAAGTGGATGCGGATGTAGAAAAATTCCATTTGGAAGATGTGGTTGTAAAATATGGGGATGACAATATATTGTATTCTTGTTACGGGAATTTACAAAACAGTTTTACAGAGAAAACAGAGCCTTTAGAAGAAA
>JAFXOC010000084.1 GCA_017529085.1 Selenomonadaceae bacterium
AGTAACAAAGAAAAAAGAGAAAGAAAAAACTTGAACAATCGGTTTGGTAATTATGTCTTAGTGTTCATATCAATAAGATAAAATAATATCAGAAATTAAAAAAAAAATCCACCCTTTGACGGCGTGGATTTTTATGTTTTTTTGTATTCATTATTTTTTTGAGTTCCATTTTCAATAACTTGGATGCGCCTTTACGTAATCAACGGGACGCGACCAGTCCACATGAACCTTCGTACTGTTCCAAAGGCGCGTCAAAGCGAGTTTTAAATTTTCCTCATTTTCCAACGGGTCTATTTTTTCTGCGGTAAAATCCATCAATGTCTCGTGCGGAACATTGATTTCATGGATTTTATTTAAATAATCCTCCACGAGTTTTTTTCCCTCATCATTCGCAAAAATAACATCCGCGCTCTTAGTTTCTCCGTCATATTCAATAACGCCAAGATCTTTGCCGTAACTAATCGCCACGCTGTAAGTAACCGCCATTTTTTTCAACTCCTTAAAGAGATGAGTTTCCGCTCTTTCTATAAATATTATACGAAATAAAACGATTTTTTTCAAGTAATTGATAAAAATATTGGCGTAATATTCATTATTTGCAATTAATGTAAATTAACAACAACTAACAACCCACGCCCTACACTAGCACAACACCAATTTTCTTAAACCGACGTAAACGAATAAAAACAAGCACAAAAAATAAGTTTTGTAGGCAAGTTGTAGGCAACTAAAAATGCAGACAAGCCGCGATTTTGTTATAATTCCGCAAGGATTTATCTCAGAAAAAATAAAGGGCAGGTCATAAAAAACCTAAAATTCTTGTCTTTATCCTCCAACGCATCAGATACGCTCCCGTAAATAGGTGGCGTTGTCGCTTCGTCAAAGAGTATCAACGTAGCGTCTATCTCTTGCATAGGCTCTTCCATTGCGTAAACTCTCAACTTCTGCCCCACAATTTCACAAGCGGGAGATATTCCCGCCCTATGGGTCAATACCTCGTCTTCCGGCGCAAATACAAGCTGTGGTGTCATTCCCATTGTGAAGAACAAAATATCTATATCCGCAAACTTTTTATAGGGACTGTCCCGTTCCCTCGTCTGCCAACCTTCTTTCGGTATTCTGATATAAAGCGGGAAAACTCCGAAACCTAATCCCAACGTTCCGAAACGGCCATCGACTTGGATAATGTTTTCTTCGTCTTCCATCGACTTTTCGTCATGCCAACAACCGCTTCTCGGCAAGGCAACGTGACCGTATCTGTTTTTGGCTTTCTTTACGGTTATCTCACCGTTTGAGTCCAAAATCTCATCCACAAGATATTCGCCTTCAACATCTGTGGACGTTGCCTGTTTCTCGTCAAACAACATCTATTGCAAGTTTAGCGGAATTACTTGCGTCTATTGCGCTTCATTTTAATAAGTATCATTTTTAATCAACGATTTAGGAGGAAAAGTAAAATTTATATAGAAGATAGATGTAGCTGGAGTTCGTAAAATACCACATTTTACATTTTAAAAATATAAATGTCCCTTTTGAAGCGACCACTTTTTTCACGATATATGATAAAATCTAAAAGAGAATTATCGGCGTATAAATACGCTTTGTGTAAAATAGTGGTTATGACCAAATATAACACTTTAAATAGTTCCATTTATCAAAAATCTATTCTATGTATTAAAGACAAAAAGGAGTATACATTATGGAAATATTATCGTTTTTCTTAGGTGTTATGTATACGTTTCCTTTTAACATGGCGTTGGTTTGTGTGGGAATTTTAGTGCTTTTGTTTTCAGATATGGCGAAGCCGTTAAGAGAAAAATTGTATTTGCTACTTAAAGGAAAACCTGAAGAGCTTGTCAAATCTGATGATATTGTTGCAATTAAAATTAATGAAACCTTAAAACCAATACCAACTATTGAACAAAATCGCGATATAGGAGGTCAGCAATTAACCTAT
>JAFXOC010000085.1 GCA_017529085.1 Selenomonadaceae bacterium
AATAAATTTTTGAAGTTCCTCTTCTTCCCATACCGGATAATGAAGATAGTTCGGTTTGGGCCATTCGTAGCGCGGAATATCGTTACAAGGATTTTTGGCTATAAATTTCCAGTCCACTGCCTTGTTAAAAATATGATTTATTATCTTGAAACACTTGTGAATTGTAGTATCGGACAATTTCCCGTTTTTATCCTTGGTATGATATTGAGAAACCATTTTGCGTAAATTATCCACATATAGCCTAATATAATCGCCCGTTATATTTTTTAGCTTCATATCCTTAAAAGTATCCATAACATGAGCCTTTAACAAGCGATTATGAGCGTGACGCGTAGTCAGAGCCTTTTTGGAATTATGTTTCATCTCCCAAATTTTCACCAATTCGCCGAAAGTCATTTGTTCCCCTGTTCCTTCTTGGGGTTTAGACATTATTTCCATATAAAACTCGTCTAACGCCTTTTTAGCGGCTCTTGCGGATGTTGCTTCCACACGTTTGGTCTTGCGTATTTGCTTCCCATCGGCGGTATATCCCACGGAAATTCTCAGTTCCCATTTATTGTTGCCACGGTTTATAACGGTTCCTGCCATTTTTGTCACCTCGTTTTTAAAATAAAAAGGAAATGGCGCAGAATGTACGCCATTTCCTTATGTTGCGATTTATGCGGTCTTACCGACTGTTATTATTGAATTTTGCTCCGTTATTTCAGGGATGTCAGGAGATTTAGTGTTTCGCGTATTTATATCCTCAAAGCCTATTTTACGGCTTATCGCTTTTATTTCCTCTGACATTTTCGAGATTAAATTTATTTCATCTTCGCTCAACTTGCGCTCCATACGAAATACGGCTTTAGCATAAGCCATGCCGCCTTTGTTTGTAGCTTTGGCAAGAGAAAACTTTGTCACCACGCTATTGCTTGTATAACCTTTGGAAAGGCAACGTATTAAGTAGCGGCTGAAATCTTTAAGCGAACCTGTTGGAAGTGAGAGCATTATGGGAAACATTTCCCCTTCCCTCAAAAGATATAATCTTCTCTTCTCCTTGCAAGCCTTAGAGCCGTTTTCGCCCGTGCCAAATACGTTATTGACGCAGTTTTCGCATTTTCCGCCCGGATTGCCTAAACCATCTATTGCGTTAAGGCTTCCGCAATCGGGCGGGACAATCGCGCCGGTGTATTTTGTTTTGAAGGAAGCGCGAATGGGATGGTGGTACAGAATAACCGCCTAAAATTCCTTTGCAATTTTAGGTTCTTCAGGATTTTCAGACGGCATCTGAAATACGGTCGTATCGCCGGAGGGCATTTTGATTTTCTCAAAAACCGTTGTCAGCCCTTCCATTTCTTTGGCAATCGTGTCGTTAGCATTGAAATTTTTAAGCATCATAAATCCCTTTTCATTGGGTGTCGTTAATTCCTTTGTCTTTTGTAACATTGTAATTTCCCCATGTTATTTTCTTATACGGTAATTCCTAACACTTCGTCTTGTAATCTACGGCTATACGGGCAATTAGCTCTAGCATCGCAAAATTCCAAGCATTTGCGATTGTTCCAACGCTCTCTTACATTGCAAACCGATGGCAACTTATTATTTTTCAAAGCGTACTGAAGTAATGCGGCTTTCTTTGAAAAATATCTCGTAAGCCACCTGTTACTGATTTTATTTATCGGGATTATATAAATCGTGCGGTCAATACCCCGTTCGTTAGCGGTACGAAGGTTGTTGTCACGGCACAACGCCTGTATAACCATACGATTAACCACAAAACCCGAAGTTTCAAGAAGCATACGGTAATAATTGAGTTGAATCACCCAGTCCATTATGTGACGAACTCCATCGTAGCGAAATTCTTTGCGAGTTTTGGGCTGTCCCTTCTTTGCGCCTGTTTTATAAACTTCGCCGGTCGGGACATCAACTTTGTAAATTCCCAAGGCTTTTGAGAGTTTATAAGAACTTGTGACTTTCAAATCTCCCAACACACCGTCCTCGTTAGTGAGAATCTTGCCATATAAATCGAATTTGCCGCTAGTGATTTTGTCGTTAAGGCGAATTTCGCTTAAAATATCCCCTTCGGTATGATTTTCGTTTATGGTATGAACGGCTTGTCCATGCAAAGCGTATAATACGCTTTGCGGGTCAACGGTGTAATCCGTAGTTTTTTTGAGATAAGTTTCCCTCGTCCCTGCTAAAAGCTCCGTTACCGTTGCTTCTACCAAACCTCTGTCAAGAGAATTTGCAACGGCTCTAAGAGTTGGAAGGAACATACATCTTTCCTTCATAACGCAGGATTTTAAGCATTTTTCAATAGGCACTTCCTGCCCCGTAGGACATATAAATTTTGTCGCAGGCATAAATTCACCTCCCGTCATAGTTATACACAGCATTATACAAATGATTTAAAATCTCGTTGCCGTAGGCTCTGCGATAACTTTCAATTTCTCCGTAAGTATAATAGTCCAAGAGTTCGCCGTAGAGATTTTTATACTTTTTCGGCAAATCTTTTGGCGTATCGCATAAATCGTAATTGCCGTGTCCCCAATCTTCCCAAGCGTAAGAAAGATATTAATATTTTGGAAAATCATCTTTGCTGGCATCATTTACTATCGCTAAACCCCTTTTAATAGTGGCTTCGAGATGCTTTTTGTTGATATACTCGTAAAGCGTATGAGCGTAGTAATATCCGCTTGAAAGATTAACGGCGGCAACGCCAAGCGTAGGAGCGATAACGGAAATATAGCTGAAACTGCCAAAAGCTGTACTAAAGCCCTTTTCTGTGATATAATTTTCAAAATCATAGTTCACGCAGTCATAGTACACAGCGTCATTTTTGCCTTTACGGTCTATTTCGATTATGGCTTTTAAATCGGCTAATCCTGCGGGTAAAATCCCTTGCATAAAATTTTCCGCAAAGGCTTCCGCTCCAACTCCGCCTATTTCCTCGTTGCAAGTGAAAAGTAACCACGGCTTGATTTCTGCTTGTTCGTGAATACTTGTTAAAGCGTAAACTCCACAACGGTCATCGCCACTGATACCCTGCGGCGACATCAAAATATTCCCGCTGTTGCTCTTGCAAATAACCCTTACAGGCTCTTTGTGAACGGTATCAAGATGCGCCACTAATAATAGCGGCGCATTTCCCTCAACCAAAATGTAATTGTCCTTATTGACCGTGCAATCCGTGTATTTATCCGCAATCATTTTGAAAAGTTGCTTTTGAGTAGGTTTTAAGAAATCCTCAATCGTTTTGAAGTTGTATAATTTTAATTGACACATTTCTCTCACCGAAAGTAAAATATTTGAAAAAGTGAGAGGAGCAATTAACATGGCAAAATCTAAACGCTATGATCCAGAATATATAAAACAAGCAATAAAACTTGCAAAAGAAA
>JAFXOC010000086.1 GCA_017529085.1 Selenomonadaceae bacterium
GTATCAGCCAGTTTTTTTCGATCATCTGCTCCTTTTAATCTGTCCTCACGACACAATTTTATTCTTTCCATCACAAGGGGCATTTTGCGTAATTCGCTAGGATTTGCGTCAACTAACCAAAGGCAATAACGTTTTTTGTTATTAATAAATTCCTCTGCTCCAATAAATTGTTTGATATATTTTTTTGCTTTCGGTTCTTTAGTAACAAAATTATCATAATCTTTTTCTTTTATAATAAGCGCACCGCCGTCAGCCGGACGATTACCTGTGATTATTTCAGGGACTGTGCAAAGAGGCTTACTTTTGCTCTCAATAAACACGGTAGGCGCATTTATCAAATAGGGACTAATATTTGTAACTTCCTGCCCTTTATCCCCCGAAAATAAAATCTTAGGCTTCTTCAAATCGCTGACGCTAAAACCGACAATTACACAATGCACCGCCGCTTTTTCCGTTGACTCGCTGTCCCATTTGAAAGTTCTGTGTGCAAAGTCTATTCTAACGTTGAAACGTTCATAGAGGGGTTTCCAAACATCTGCCACCTGCTCGCCTTGGGTAATGGAATTTGTGGACACAAAAGCCGCTGTAATAGTCGTTCCCTGCATAAATTCGGCGGCTTTATAGTACCAACCCGCCACATAGTCGATTTTTCCCGCTTTTTTATAGGCTTTTCCCTTTTCATCGAGATATGTCGCCAATATATCCGCTTTTTGCTCCTTAGATTGCAACGAATACCCCACAAACGGCGGGTTCCCCATAATAAACGAGCATTTGCTTTTGGGCAAAACATCTTCCCAGTTCATTCTAAGCGCGTTGCCTTCAATTATGTTTGTGTAGCTTTTTAAAGGCAGAAAATCAAGCTCTTTATGAATAATATTCTCCGTGTCTTGCATGGCTTGGCTTTCCGCTATCCATAGAGCGGTTTTCGATACCGTCACCGCAAAATCGTTTATCTCTATGCCGTAAAATTGGTTTATCTTTACCTTTATAGGGTCAAATTCCCCGCCGAAATCAAGCGCCATATTGCCGCCGTACATTTCGCTCAAGACGGCGTTTTCAAGTTTTCTGAGGGAGATATAACTCTCCGTAAGGAAATTGCCGCTGCCACAGGCGGGGTCCAGAAATGTTAGCGACCCTAACTTTTGCTGAAACTCGAAGAAATTCCGCTTTCTTGTTTTGGCGTTCGTTTGGGATTTTATCTTTTCAAACTCGCTTTTTAAAGAGTCATAAAAAAGCGGGTCGATAACCTTGTGGATATTTTGAATACTGGTGTAGTGCATACCGCCTTTGCGTCTTGTCTCGGGATTCAGGGTGGACTCAAATACGGCGCCGAAGATGGTCGGCGATATGCCGCTCCAGTCAAAATCAAGACTGGCGTTTTTGAGGAGGAGAGTCAAAATTTCCTCGGTTAGCATGGGAATTTGCCGTTGAAGTTCTGCTCGACTGTCCTCGAAAAGCCCGCCGTTGACATACGGAAACGCCGCCAGTTCCGCTTTCATATAAGGGTCGCGCTCATTTAAAGGAGTCGCCAAAGCTTCAAAAAGCTCTATCAGTCCCATTCTGGCGTTTTCGGGTCTAAACCCTTGAAGATAGTCGTGGAACATATTGCGATTGCCGAAAATCCCCGCGTCTTCTGCGTATAGGCAAAACACCAAGCGAACGCAAAGTTTGTTGAGACTTTTTTGCGCTTCTTCGCTCTCTGGGTCTTTATACTGCTTCAAAAGAGCGTCGTAGAGTTTGCCCACAATATCGCCCGCTTTAAGAGAAATTTCCATCTCCTTTTTTACGTTGCGGTCAGCGGCGTTTACCAAAAATTGCAGTCGATAATATTCTTTATAAAGTTCTTTTAATAAGATAATTTCCGGCTCTGCTTGCGGGTTTTCCATATCGTACACGCGAAATTCTTCAAAATTGCACGCCACAATCCAGCGAGGACGTTTTGAATAGGGAAGTTCTGCGGCGTAGCGTTTGGCTTGCTGATAAGGCGTAAGTAAGGTGCCGTCGGATTGTTTAATTGGTTTAGAAAGGTCTTTGCCGAGGGATTTTTGCTCAATCATAACGTGGGTTTCGGGTATGGACGCGTCGATAAAGGAAGTATGGGAAAGTTTTACCCTGTCTTCAAAAGTGATAAAGCCGAAGGGATTTTCCACGCCGTAAACGTCTTTTAAGAGTTCGAGCCAAAAAGTCTGGGTATGCTGTTTCTCGTCGCCTAAGCCGCGCCACTTTTCGCTAAAGGCTTTGGCGGCTTTTTGCTGTTCGATTTTGGTCATGATGTCGCCTCCTTGGGTTTGTTGTAAAAATTCAACGTTCGGTAAAAATTTCCTTTTTTATTGACGATGCAATCGAGTTTTGAAAAATAAATAAAAAATAAATAGGTGTTAATTGTAAAATGAAATCGGACACAA
>JAFXOC010000087.1 GCA_017529085.1 Selenomonadaceae bacterium
AAATATGGGTATTGCTCCGTAACGCCCCATAAGATAGTCTTTTGTTGTTTTAGAGTCAATCTTTAACTTAAATTTGGATAAGGAATACATTTGGCTGCTATGGTTCATATCTCTTTCTATAAACCATATTTCATCGGGTCTTATAATATCCGTATTCAGTAAATTCACATCATGTAGCGTTGCAATTAACTGTGAGTCGCTGTTTTTCCCAAGTTCATAAATCTTTTCGATAAACCTTCTGGTGGCCATTGTATGCAAACTGCGATCTATTTCATCTATTAAAATCACAACGTTTTCATGAAGTCTTTGATAAAGCGGCAAAATATTAAACAATCTTTTGGTACCGTCTGATTCGTCTTGATACTCAAAGTAGTCTCGCTCATTTCCGTGGCTGGTTCCAATTTTGCTTGCGTATAATTTGTCATTCTTCCATTCAAGCTCGATAAGATTGCCGTTTGCATTTAAGATGATACTGTTGACTTCATTTGCGCTTCTATTTTTAAGAGCGCGTCCGATTTCATTTTTAATATCGTTGAGAATCTCAACAGGTATCTCATCTAAGGCTTCAAAATCCTTTTCTATCGTCTTGACATTCTCTATACCCGTATCAAAATAGTTTAACATACTCGCAAGCTTATTGCCCGAATCTTTTTGAACCAGTCGAGTTATTTGGTTGTAATGCGATTCCGGAAATACAATAATCAACCTTTGGAACCAACGTATAACATCATGGAATGGTTTAAAAAAATCATCATCCTCTGAACTATGCAATGCCATATCCAATAAAAAAAACGTTTTTCTCATTTTCTTATTGGTTGATGCCTCTCTGTATACCGTAAATTTGTTTTGAGTTTCAGGAAGCTGCGCTTTTACATCGCTCTCGCAAAAATAATTTTCTTCTTCATCCACACCTCTGTGAAAAATATACTTATCCTCTTCAATCTCGCACAACCATTCATCGACTATTTCGCCTTTGACATAGGAAATCGCAAGACCGTAAGAGTAAAAATGATTTTCCGCGTAAATATCAAATTGAAATACTCCGGGGGCGTTTTTATATTCTTCATCCACTCTGAAGTACATTTTATCAAGACGAATATTGTCTAACCCTTGTAAAAGCGCATTTTTGGCAAAATTGACCGCAGAAATAAAATTGCTTTTTCCCGACGCATTTGCGCCGAAAATATAACCGCCTCTTAGTATTTTTCTTCCCTTTTTTTCAATGACATGATTAGGGTGCAGTTTGGAAGTTCCCGCCACCATATTAAATTCTATTCTGTCTTTTAATGAGAGAAAATTTTGAACGCTGAATCTAAGCAGCATTTAAATTCCTCCTAATATATCTATGAATAAACTGTCGTTAAAACTCTTTCCCCGTCAACAACTTATACGCTTCTTTGTAAGTTTTAGACGTATCGTCGATCACACTTTGGGGCAAATTAAAGTCGCCTTCGTGGGCTTTTAAGTAGTCCCGCACCTTTTGTTTATCGTAAGAAGCCTGGACAACGCCTTCTTTATAATCGGCGGCTTTCCAAAAGCGGGACGAATCCGGGGTCAAAACTTCGTCGCCCAGCACCACTTCGCCGGTTTCGTCAACTCCGAATTCAAGTTTCGTATCGGCTATGATTATGCCCCGCTCCTTGGCGTAGTCCGCGCATTTTTTGTATATCTTTAAAGTGAGCTCTTGCACTTTCTTTGCAAGCTCCTCGCCCCTGCCCGGAAAATCTTTTTCGATAACCTTGGCGCCGACTTCAACTGAAACGTTTTCATCGTGATCCCCAATCTCCGCCTTTGTGGATGGCGTAAAGATGGGTTCGGGGAGCTTCGACGCTTCCGTTAAACCTTTGGGAAGCTCTATGCCGCAGACTTTGCCCGTTTCTTCGTAAGAGGCAAGCCCGCTGCCCGTTAAATAGCCGCGCACTATACATTCCATGGGAATCATCTTTAACTTTTTCACCATGCTGCTTCTGCCCTCAAATTCCGCCGCGCGGAAAAATTCGGGCATATCCTTGGTATCGGTTGAAATCAAATGATTTTTAACAATATCATTCGTAAGGTTGAACCAAAATTCGCTCATCTTGGTAAGCACCTTGCCCTTATCCGGAATGGGCGCGTCCAAAATGCGGTCAAACGCGGAAATTCTATCCGTCGCAACCAGTATAAGACTTTCGCCTACATCATAGATTTCACGGACTTTGCCTGATTTAACGGGAGTATAATTCATATTTATTGCCCCTTTTACTATAATCTTTCAATTCTCCTTTTCGACAAAGTTTTTATTTTACCTGCAAAAAATCTTTCATTGTAGAAGGATTTTTAAAAAGTTAAGTGGAATAATTAAAATATCTTCTTTCTTTTTTCTCTTTCTTTTTTGTAAAAAAGAAAGAGAAAAAAGAAAGAAGCAAAGAAAAAAGAGAAAGAAAAAACTTTAATAAAATAAATAAAAAAGGTAAAACTAACAATATACGTACCCGGGCGCGCGGGCGAATGCCCTTTGGCGGGTGCAGGGCAGCGCCCTGCCGGGTTTGGGCGGATCCCAACAAAAAACACACCCCACCAGGAGGTAGAGGGGATGGAAGAGAAGAAGCAACCGGTGATATTGGCGGTTGATGACGACGAAGTGAACCTGTTTATGGTGG
>JAFXOC010000088.1 GCA_017529085.1 Selenomonadaceae bacterium
AGATTGGCTCGCCTTTTACTTGCATTACGTTTGCCGAAATAGCGGCGATTTCGTCCTTCGTCACGTAACCTTCCTTAACGACGGTAAGGCTCTCGATATAAACTCCGGCTTGCATACTTGCGTTCCTGAGCGCGTCCGTTTTGGCGCGTTCCTTCGCTACGGCTAAACTCTCGTTCATACCGTCGCCGATGATATAATATCCGTCGGTTGCGATAATCCTAGGCGCCGCCAAAACAGAAGAAGCGCCGATGGCGAATACTGCGGCGCATACACCTAAAAACAGGCGCAAACTTCTTACAAAGCGCAAACAATCACCCCCTTTCGTTATTTCTTACCTTTTCTTCCAATAATTTTTTCGCCGCATCCTCGGCTTCGTCGGTATCAACTTCGGCAATAACGGTGACGGTGGATTTAATTACGCCGTTGGGCGTTATGTCTATGTTAAACTTTCTGTCTTTAATGCGTATAACGGAAACCGTCACCATCGCTACTTCATCGTTCGTAAGCTCGTTGCTAACGATTTCGGAACGACTTTTAAGCGCAACCGCCGCCTGTTCGGAAACTCTCCTGACAGCTTCTTGAAGCGCCATATCGTTTGCCTTTTGGATGCTGTCCGTAGGTTCCGCGAAGTATTCGCCCTTTCCGACAAATTCTTCCGTTTCCGCGTAAGCCGTTAATGTAAAACTAAGAATCAACGCCGAAAGAATGACTATTTTTCGGATAACCGGCATTTTTTTCACCGCCTTTACCTGATAAACACCACGGCGCAGTTGTCAAGGAAATGACTCGCTTGGTTTTCGATTAGAACCATATCCGCGTCTTTGGTGGAAATTATCGGATAGCTGTTGTGGTTCTCAACGCTCACCGCTTTTACCACCAACGGATTTGCACCGGCTCTTGAGGTATTGCCCTGCATACTTTTCGCATAACTTGCCATGCCTTCTGCGACAACCTTGTCGTAATCAAGATTTTTGTAACCATAAATGGGTTGACCGCCGTCGTTTTTAATAACGGGCGACATCACGGGGCTTAAATCAAGTCCGCTGCAATCCACTATAAGCCCGGTATATCCGCCTTTAGCGGTAATATTCGCATTTTTCGGCGCAGACGCCGCGGAAGATTCGGAAGGCTTTTGCGTTATAACGGTCGCATTGACGGTAGGCGTAGGGAACGCCTCTTTTTTCACGGGTTTCAAGGCGATTTTCGCCAAGGAATTTTTCACGCCGTAAAGCGGCACTTCCAAAACCACGGTGCAGTTGCCGTAATCGTCGTAATTCTCCGATACGACCTTAGCTCTTTTTATAACGGCGTCAACCTCGCCTTTCACAATATCGCCCGCAGAAACATTATCCGCTATAGTGCTGCTTGCTGTGACGTGAATACCGTTCGCCTGTTCGCCAAGCCTTCTGTAAGCGTCAAGCATTGCGGCTTGATGGGCGAGCATACGGGCGTGACCGGGATTTTTGGCGTTATCGGATGGAGCGCCGTAGCCAGTTCCCCTTAACATATTGTTTTCCCAATCGGTAACGGCGTTTTGCACAGCTCCGAAAGCGATGCTGAAACAAAGCGCAAAACAAAAGAGACTTAACGAAATCTTCAATTTTTGTTTGTCGCTACCGAGCTTCTTTTTTAACGCTTCAAAGATACTCATAAAATCATCTCCTTTTTTATAATCGAGGCATAATATAGTCAACGCTAATAAATTTGGCGTTTTGGTTCCCCGCTCGAAGGGCGGGGAACCAAAGATAGTCACAAATATTTTTGACGTTTACTATAGTAATGCGCCCATGTTTACACACAAAAAAACCGCAAGAAACAAGCCGTCACAACGACGACCTGTTCCTTGCGGAAAATATCGTTATACAATTATATTGAAAAGAATTAAAGGCAAACTTCTCTAATTGAGAATTATTACCCCCCCCCGGGATGCAAACGCAAAGAGACGTTAACCGTATTATTGTTCACGATACTTCGCCTCCTGTTATAAAAATTTTTATTCCCAAATTCGGTTTGAGTTTATCATATATGTTTTATACTGTCAAGATATTGCGAACAGCGGCAAAAGCTTTTGATTTATAATCATCATTTACATATAAAATTTTTAAATAAATCTTCGACAAAAATTTTTCCAAAAAAATTACGCTATGTGGACAATTTTTAGAGGAATTTGCAAGAGGTTGTAGAATTTAGAATTTAAGGATAATTGTAAAAATAAAAATAGGATGGTGGTGAGTTTATAGATGACGGGAGACAATAATTTGTTGAAACTTTTTTACCGGGATTTGCTTTCGAGAAATTGGGAGCAGAGACTAAACGCGTATAATATAGTGGAAAACGATTTAAGGCAACACGGCTACAAGATGAGCGAGGAACGGTGGGAAAATCTCACTCTGCTTGTAGGACAGATACTTTCGATTTACTTTAAAAAGCATCCCCCTCAAAACTTTAAAGATTTTGAAGGAAAATTGGCGATACTCTACCAAAGGCTTTTAAGCCCCCTTTCCAGGGATAAATCTACAAATTACTCCAAAAGTCAGGACCTTTTAATCAGCATCTATGACGACGACGACGACGCGGCGAGAGCTGAAATCAAAGAATTTTTTGCGGAACAAGCGGAGGAGAGGGAGTCTCTCTTAAAAAATCTCTTTAGATGTTATGAAACTATGATGGAACGGGTCGTTAGACGTTCAAGGAAAATGTGGCAAAAAAGCGCTTAGGGGAGAGCATGGGAAATATTGTTGTTACGCGCGCGGAGTATATTACGTCCGCCGTAAATAAAAGTCAATATCCGGAACATTCTTTGCCGGAAGTGGCGTTTTTGGGACGCTCCAACGTGGGCAAATCCTCGCTTATTAATTCCGTCGCAAATATGAAATCTCTTGCGAGAGTTTCAGCCGAGCCGGGGAAAACGCGAACCATAAATTTCTACGAGCTGCGCCTAAAAAAAGAGGAAGAAAGAAGAAATTTTTATATGACGGATTTGCCCGGGTATGGTTACGCTAAAGTTGGGCGCGAATCAAGAAAATCATGGGCGAACTTTACCGAAGAATATTTGCTGACGCAAAAACGTTTGCTGTTTTTGTGTTTGCTTATAGATATACGCCACGACCCCACAACGCTTGACCTTGAAATGTTTAATTTTTTAACGGAGCATGATATTCCAGTTTTAATAGTCGCCACAAAATCCGATAAATTGAGTAAAAATGCGGCAAAAAAGCAGCTCTGCCGTATGGGCGATATATTAAACTTGGATGAAAATTCCGTTTTACCGTTTTCTTCGATGAAAAAAGACGGCAGGGACGAATTGTTAGCGGTTATTTGGGAGTCGCTGAACCAAGGAGAGTAACAGTGGAAGAGCTTTCGCAATTTGACAGAGAATTACTAAATATTCTTCAGGAAAAATTGCCCATATCTCCGCAGCCTTTTAAGGATGTGGCGGAAAAATTAGGAACGAGCGAAGAAAACGTTTTAAACGCTCTGCAAAGGTTGAAAAACGACGGATATATCAGACGTATCGGCGCATTCTTCGATTCCGATAAATTAGGCTATGCGGGTTCCTTAATCGCGCTTAAAGTTGAGCCTAAATGTTTGGAAAATGTGGCGACATTCATAAACAAATATTCGGGCGTTACCCATAACTACGAGCGCGAAGGCGAGTATAATCTATGGTTCACTCTGAATTCGCCGAACGAGGCTTTTGAAAGAGAAACAATAGAAAGTATTCGCGCGCTTGACGGGGTGAAGGAGTTGCTGAATTTATAGGCGACGAAAAAATACAAGGTGAATGTTGCTTTCAATTTGTAAGCGAGGGATTTAAATTGGACGAAGCGGGTAAACGGGTTATACGAGCGTTGCAGGAAGATTTTCCGCTTGTCGCCGAGCCTTACAAGGAACTTGCCAAGATTGCGGATATGACGGAAACGGAGTTTCTGCGAAGAATCTTAAAGTTAAAGGAAACGGGCGCAATAC
>JAFXOC010000013.1 GCA_017529085.1 Selenomonadaceae bacterium
CATACCGCTATCCGCCGTGGTAAGATTTTTTGTAACGTGGTATGAATAAACCACCGCGTCGGCTTCGCTTCCGGGAGTTTTTCCTTTATACCTCGCGCCCGACAAATGAGCGGCGTCCAAAATCAGCCTTAATCCGTATTTTTTACATAAATGGACTATTTTTTCGTAATTTCCCACATTACCGCCTAAACCCACAAAAATTACAGCTTTGGTTTTATTCGTGATTTTGCGCTCCACATCGAGCGGATCAAGGCAAAGCGTATCGTCTATATCTGCCATAACAGGCTGCATACCGTTGTATAAAATTGAATTGTTCGTAGCCACAAACGTTATCGGAGAGGAAATTACCTCGCCATCGTTTCCCCAACCCAAATCCTCTTTTAAAATTCTTAAAGTAAGATTGAGACCTGCCGTAGCGTTACATAAAAAATAAGCATTAGGCAATCCCGTATATTCCTTCCATTTCTTCTCAAACTCCAAGGTTTTAAACCCTTGACCCGTCCATCCTTTTTCCAAACACTCTCGTATCTGAGACAAACATTCGTCCACATGGTAAATCGGCGAAAATGTCTGTATCATTCTATTCAACCCCTTCATTTATCGTATATTTTTATGGTAAAATCTAAACAAATACAAAATCATCCAACATATCGTTAATCTCATCAGGAGAATTGAACATCATAACGTCTAATATTGAAAGTCCCGAAACAAACTTACCGAAAACCTTTTGTCTATAAGTTCGCAAATTGTTTTCCACGAAACGAATTTCTATCCCGTGACGAGCGTATTTATCAGCATTAAAAAAAGATTTTCCCCCGGGCGCGTTCCGGTATTCGCTGACATCAGGGAACGCTTGACAAACATTTAAACCCCACTCGTCGGCGGAATCAGCCTCAATATAATCAATCTCGCCTTGAGATAAAATGTACTTCGGCTCTTTAATGCCCAAGTAATCGCATACCAGTTTATCTGCGTAAATATTTACTTCGGAAATTGTTTTATCGAGTTGCAGCGTATTTTTAACAATATTTATGACAGCATCATAATAAGGAGCTTTTTTTCTGTAATGCGACAGCTGATTTAAAATGCGACGTATGCTTGATAAATTCAAATCAGCTTGAACATTTTTTATTTGAGTTTCTGCGATATGTTTTTTTACAGGAACAGTAATATATTGCCAATCAACCCCATCAGGCTTTAATATTCTGTTGCGATTAATCCATCCGCCCTTTATATATTGAGCCGTATCGAAATACACATAATAATCGACGTGCTTCATTATCGTATAATAACCGAGGTACGGAAAAAAATACGGCTGCATCAATGCTAATTTTTTGCTCATTCACTCACCTTTTTATTATACCGTCCTTATAATATCCGCAATCCTATCCACATCATCTAGCGACAATCCTTCATATAAGGGCAATGTCAACACCTCGCTCGCAAGTTCTCGCGCTACGGGAATCTCTATATTCCTGTACCTGTTCTTAAAACACGCCTGATCGGAGGTAACGGGGTAAAAATATTTCCTCGAAAAAATTCGGTTTTGCTTTAATCTCTCATATACTTCGTCACGCTTATCTTTTATCAATATCGGAAAATATGCCCAGTTTCGACTGCCTTTGGCGTTTTCGCTAAATATTTTGATACCCGTCGTTTCCCTAAGCCTTTCGATATAACGCTCTGCAACTTTTCGGCGGGATTATATAGCCTCATGAATATGCTTTAAATTGCACAAGCCCATTATGGCGCAAAACTCGTTCATCTTGGCGTTCGCGCCCACCTGCGTAATCAGTTCCTCGCCTCGTATTCCGAAATTCTTTAAATTGTAAAGTTTCTCGTAAATCTTCGAATCGCTAAAAGTAACCGCGCCGCCTTCTACGCTGTTAAACACCTTGG
>JAFXOC010000089.1 GCA_017529085.1 Selenomonadaceae bacterium
CTTCCGATCTGCCTCACTTCCCGTATTTCTCTCTTAGCTGTTCTTTTACCGTTTCATTTTCCAAAAATTCCGTATAAGTGGACATCCTGTCAACAACGCCGTTTGGCGTTATATCTATTATCCTGTTTGCAATCGTATCGACGAATTCATAATCGTGGGACACAAACAAAAGTGTTCCGCTAAATGCAATAAGCCCGTTGTTTAACGCCGTGATTGACTCTAAATCCAGATGATTTGTAGGTTCGTCCATTAAGAGTACGTTTGCGCCCGAAAGCATCATACGGGAGAGCATACAGCGCACTCGTTCGCCGCCGGATAAGACCCCCGCTTCTTTTTGACTCTCCTCGCCAGAAAAGAGCATGCGCCCCAAAAATCCTCTCACAAAAGTTTCGTCCGGATCCCTTGAATACTGCCTGAGCCAATCCACAAGATTCATGGTTACTCCGTCGAAATAAGACGAATTGTCCGTAGGAAGATAGGCTTGAGTCGTGGTAACGCCCCAACTAAACGCGCCGCTGTCCGCTTCTTCTTCGCCCATGAGTATTTTAAAGAGCATGGTTTTCCCAATGCTGTTTGGTCCCACAAACGCGACTTTATCGCCCTTTTTTAGGGTAAAGCTGACATTATTCAGCACATTTTCCCCGTCAACGGTTTTGGAAATATTTTCAACGGTAAGGAGCTGATCGCCCGCTTCTCTGTCGGGTTGGAATGCGATATACGGATATTTTCTCGTTGAAGGTTTAATATCTTCGAGAGTAATCTTTTCAAGCATCTTCTTTCTGGAAGTCGCCTGTTTGGACTTTGCCGCATTAGCCGCAAAACGGGATATAAAATTTTGCAACTCTTTAATTTTTTCCTCTTTCTTCTTATTGGCGTCTTTTGTCATTTGGAGCGCCAGCTGGCTTGACTGATACCAGAAATCATAATTGCCCGCGTAGAGGGAAATACTGCCAAAATCCACATCGCAGATATATGTACAAATTTGATTTAAAAAATGACGGTCATGAGATACCACGATAACGGTATTGGGAAAATCAGCCAAAAAATTTTCAAGCCATTTGATAGAAGTTATGTCCAAATGGTTCGTCGGCTCATCCAAGAGCAGTATATCCGGGCTGCCAAAGAGCGCCTGCGCCAAAAGTACGCGCACTTTTTCAACAGGGGTAAGCTCCTTCATCAAAAGATTATGCTTATCTTCCGTTATGCCGAGACCGTTTAAAAGCCGAGCTGCTTCCGTCTCCGCATCCCAACCGTTTAAATCCGCAAATTCCGCCTCAAGTTCCGAAGCTTTCATGCCGTCCTCATCGGAAAAATCAGCCTTAGCGTAAAGCGCATCCTTTTCGTCCATTATCTCCACAAGTCTTGCGTGACCCATAATAACCGTACGCAACACTTCCACATCGTCAAAGGCGTAATGATCCTGCTTTAAAACAGCCATACGCTCCCCTGGAGTAACCTCGACATTTCCACCGGTAGGCTCCAATTCTCCCGACAATAATCGCAAAAATGTGGATTTTCCCGCGCCGCTCGCGCCTATTATTCCATAACAGTTCCCGGGCGTAAATTTTAAATTCACATTCTTATACAGCACCCGTTTCCCAAACTGCAAACTTAAATTATTGGTAGCTATCATATAATTCTCCCTTTTTTTTGAAAGCTTTGCCCTCAAACTCCCACAAGGGGCGCCGCCCCTTGACCCCGGCAGGACTTAGCAGCCCTGCACCCGCAATTATTTTTTATTGATCATTTTTTCCGCTTTAGTGCAAAGTCTCAACCGAAACTATTTATTCAGGATTTGTCTAAAGTAATTCATTAT
Source organism: Selenomonadaceae bacterium (assembly GCA_017529085.1). Taxonomy (GTDB): domain Bacteria; phylum Bacillota; class Negativicutes; order Selenomonadales; family Selenomonadaceae; genus RGIG9201. The sequence continues at coordinate 1,817 of JAFXOC010000089.1, forward strand.
TTTGTCGCCGTAACCAATGCCGGGCACTGCCCAACGTCCGTTTAGTCCGTTCCATGTCGATATTCCAAGAGAGCCGTAAGCTTTTCTCGCTTTTTCAAAACGCGGATCAACCATATCTTCAACAGGCATTCTGTTGGTTGCATAAGCTATTATATGTTGAATATGCGCCCTTACGCCTATTCTTGCCGTCGGGAAAAAGTGACCTTTTACGGTAGAGCTTGTCGTTCCTAAGCCGCAATAATTGTTTTGCTCAGGAATCACCGTGCCGCCGTATGCGAAAAATCCCGTTTCGTGAAGCGCTTGCGCAAAGGCGACATCGGGACGCACCCCCTCTCTTGAGGCTTCTTCGTAATAAAGCGACACAAGTTCTTCGGGGGTTACGGATATTTTTGGAAAAGGATTTTTGGCGAGCAGGAAATTTACGCATTGTTCTTCGGTCGCCATCGCCCGCCCCAGAATGCTTTCATCGTAAATCGAAGTTATAACGGGAGTGCCGGGATATACGTTGTATTCTTTTTTGTTCTCTACGGGCTCGGCTTTGTCTATCTCCGCCATAATAGCGTCTATGCGTTCTCTGAAGGATTTTCTTTCGGTGGATACCTTCGTGTCGTTGTTCTCTTCATAAGCCCTTTTTGCGTCGGCAGCGTCGGTAAAACCTGCAAATACGCTAAGAGCCACGACAACAGCCAACAATTTTTTTGTAACAGTCAAACAAAACACTCCTTAATAAAAAAATTAACGATGAACAAAATTCCTATAACCCATGCGCCTATACTTATTTTTTTAAATTCTCCCGCAACACATTTTAACATAACGTATAGAACAAGCGAAAAACCAATAGTTCCCAAGATATTCTCGGTAGCGGGAATTAAAAAAATAATTAGTAAGGCAGAGAGAATTTCCGTAAAATCGCCTTGTAAAAAATCCTCATTTTTTTTCGCATGAGAAATCATAAATATTCCCGCGCCCACCATCGCAACCGCAAAACAAGCGGGAAAGTCAATCAATGAAGCCGCCGCGGGTTCCAAAAATATCATTGAGATAAACAGAAGAGCCGTAACGTAGGAAATTTTTGCGTTTTGTCCGCCGGAAGATATTCCCACGGCGGAAAAAGGGGAGCACATAAGCATAAATACGCCGAAAAGAGAAGCGAGAACATTTGACGCAAACAACGGCACCCCGACTTTTGGCATTTTTTCTATTTTTTCGGGCAATCTAGACAAGGTGTCAACCATCATGTGAGAGACTACCCACATAATAAAGAGCAGTTCAAATATTATATCCGGTCTGGACAGTCCCGCTAAAATATCCAGCGTAAAAAATCCTTTGCCCGGCAAAATCGGTGGCGCCATGATTTCATCAAAGGCGATATACCCGTTAAGATACGAAACGGCGAGGGTCAAAAACGCCGCGGTTGCAATCGCAAGCGAAGGTTTTTGAAAAAACATGAGTATAAACGCCAAAATTCCAACCATGGAAACAGCAACGAGTGGCGAATACAAATCGCCCGTCATGGCGAAGTTAAACGGAGAGGGCAGGAGTATTTCCGCCAATTTTAAGCCTTCCATTATAAGAAATAAAGCGATACCAAGGAAAAATGCCGAGACAAGCCGTTCGGGAAAAAATTCCACAATTTTCCTGTCCCATTTAAAAAAGACTATAACGCCTCCTATAACGGACGCGATAAAGGCCGCGCCAAGCACGGTTTCTAAAGGAGTTCCCCTTGATATTATTTCTATGTAATAAAAAGAAGCGATTAGCGGCAAGTTCGGGAAAAAAATAAAGGGCATATTCGTTCTTCTGGCGAACAAAACCGTACCAACGCCTGCGCTAAGGAAAATTCCCGTAAAAGTCGAGGTGAAATTTCCGCCCGAAAGCTCCGTTATGTGAGAAATAGCGATAGCCATTGGCAAAACAGAAAGCGCGTTTAAAAGAGCGGCAAAAAAAATCTTCAGTTTAACGCCCCCTTTTGCAAGACGAGACTAACAATAAAAATAACAGCGCCAACAATGCTTCCGACAATGGAGCCGTTCATTCTTATCCAAATGAGATCGCCCTCCACTTTTTCATATACCATTTTGTTAAGTTCATCGTCTGTAAGGGCGCTTATGGCATCGTTTACTATATCCGCCATTTTGGTATGGGCGTACAGGGCGCTTCTTGCCATTATGTGATATATTAGATGTTCTAAAATTCCGTATAAATGCGCGTCAGCTCCAACCAAATCGAGAAGCCTTGCGTATTCCGCGGAAACAAATTCGCCAACGTTGTCGCTGGTCGCTTTTTCCATAACATCGTCTATTGTTTTTTCAATGTTAAGCGCGACAAATATTTCATCTTTCAAATTATCGCATGTAATTGCAAACTCTTTTGCGGTCAAATAATAATATATTTTTTCGCGCGTAAAGGACAGAACCTTATCTTGCAACGCTTCGTTCTTCGCCAGTTCTTCAAATAAAGAAGCCATTTTCTTTTGGAATATCTCCGAAGCTTCGTCCAAATTTACAGCGTCGACTGCTTTGGCTATTATATTTAAGAAAAACGCGGAAACTTCCTCAAGTTTCTTTTCTTCATATTTTACAAAAGCTTCGTAGATTATTTGCCGGGTCTTTTCCTCCATAACGGCATTTTTGGCGAATAAAGCGAATTTTTTTAACAACAGCCTATCTTTGCCGCTATTTTTTAGCTCGTCAAAAATCTTTATGATTATGCTGAAAAAATTTTCCTTTAAATATAAAAACGCGTATTCTTTGCCCGTATTTTTCAATGTTTCGACTTCGGCGGAGATTTTTCCCGTTATTTCTTTTTTTAAAGTTTCACCTTTGAAAAAATTTAATATAAACGAAAAAACTTCAAATTGTTTTAAATGAGCTATCAACTTCCGCTCGGAGAAAAATTCCTGTTCCAACATGACGGTTGTAGCTTCGATAAACTCCGCCCGGCGACGGGGAAGAAGAGCCGTGTGATAAGGAAAACCCAAAGGTTTCTCAAAAATCGCGGTCACGGCGAACCAATCCGCTATTCCGCCAACTAACGCGGCTTCCGCCACGAACAGAAGCCCATCCGCCAAAATGTTGCCTTTAAACTCTATATGCAGCGCCAAAAAAAACAAAAAAAGAGCGGCGGCAAAAAGGAGCGTTTTATCGGCATTATTCATACCTTTCGTCATTTTAAAACATCCTCTCCGCCGCGTAGGTTATAAGGTAAAGTATCATACCCACAACTCCGCCCACAACTCCGCCGTTTACCCTTATCATCTGCAAATCGTCGGAAACTTTATCTTCCACAAAATCCGAAAACTTTTCATCGCTAAGTTCGTCCAGCCGCGATTTTACAAGATTTTCGATTACGTCCCGCCTTTTTTCAATCTCGCCCGCTATAAACTTTTTCAGCCAAGCGTCGAATTTTCGTCTAAGGTCTTCGCTGCTTTCAAATTCATCGAGTTTTACCGCTAAGAATTCCTTTATGGACTCTTTTAAAACGTCACTGTCGATGAATTTTGCAAAAATATCTCCAAATTTTTCCTCGGGAAAGAGCGCTTCTTTAAAATATGATTTAACAGAGGATAATTTTGCAGGCAAATTTCTCAAAAAATTTTCAAATTCCGCCCGCATCTTCTCATATTCTTCGCCTTCGCAGTTTTTTACTTCCGTAACTTTTTGAAGTATTGCGGTGTTCACTTGATTTAAAAGCGTGTCTTCGTCAAGATTTAAAAATCCCACAAGAGCGTTGCGACCAAAGGAATCTCCTTGATATTCTTCAATTCCTTCCTTTAGTTTTACCTTTAATAAATCCTGCGTCTCGGGGAGATTTATAAAATCCTCCAAAAGCGCGGCGACAGCTGATAACGCCTCCTTGTCGCGTTTTATTGCGACGCCTGCGAGTTTTTCTAAGCTATCCGCTTCAAACAACCGAAAAACACCATCGTAAAAATACGGCGCCAATTTTGTTTCCAGTTTTTTCGTATCAACGGACTCTAACCACGCTGTTAAAATCTCGTCTACCGCCGCCATTATTCGAGATTTGCCGCCTCGCTCTTTTAGATACCCCAAAAAGAGCGCTGCCATATCTTCTTTATCCAAAACACGCATAATGTTTTTAGAGCTTAAAATATCATGAACCACGAAATTAACAATTTGCTCCATAATACGCTGTTTATTGCGCTTTAGAATTTCCGTACGATAGCTTATTCCCAAAGGCTTTCTAAAGAGCGCCACCACGGCGAACCAATCCGCAAGCCCTCCTATTAACGACGCTAAAAATCCGTGGTGCATGAGCGTCCCTAAAAATCCCCCGGAAAAGTAGGTTGCCCCTGCGCCAAAAAAACTTATCGCAAGGGCAGTAGTCGCTATTTTTTGCTTTGTAAAACTCATAGAAATTTACCCACATAAATAATTGTTTTGATGTCTTCCCGCCTCTTCGGGGCGAGAAGACATCAGAGAAATTACTCGCCTTTTTTCATGCGATTTATCGCGCTAAAGAGCGCCGCTATCGAAGCTGTTATAATATCGGTATCCATACCCGCGCCCCAAGTTACCTTTTTATCTTCGCCCGTAATGCCTATATAAGCGATAGCGCGCGACGACTGTCCAATCTCAAGAGCGTGTTCGCTATACGTTAAGTTCGTATATTTTACGCCGAGATTTTCTTGCAACGCGTTGCTTATAGCGTCAAGACGACCGTTACCCCTAGCGTTAAACACTTTCTTCACGCCGTCTGCCATGAGTTCCACAGTGCCGCTTCTAATGCCGTCCGGCTCTTTTTTAAGAGTAAAATCTACAAGCTCGTAAGGCGTAGTTACGTTTACATATTCGTCTATGAAAATCTGATAGACCTCATCGGGCAAAAGTTCCTTATGCTTTTGATCGGAGACGCGTTTTACGACGTAACCAAAATTCTCCCGCATTTTCTTCGGCATTTCTATACCGTACTGATGCTCCATGATAAAGCCGACACCGCCTTTGCCGGATTGGCTGTTTATGCGGATGACGCTGCCTTCGTATTCTCTGCCGACATCTTGAGGATCAATAGGAAGGTACGGCACCGTCCAACGGTTCGGATCGTTTTCTTCTCTGTATCGCATTCCCTTTGCGATAGCGTCTTGATGAGAGCCCGAAAAGGCGGCGAAAACCAAATTGCCCGCGTAGGGCTGGCGGTCGTGAACGTGCATTCTGGTGACTCTTTCATACATCTCCACAAGTTTCGGCATATTTGAAAAGTCAAGCTTAGGATCTACGCCCAATGTGTACATATTCATTGCGATGGTAACGATATCAACGTTACCGGTGCGTTCGCCGTTGCCAAACAAAGTACCTTCAATTCGATCCGCGCCGGCAAGAAGTCCCATCTCTGCGTCCGCAACGCCGCAACCTCTGTCGTTATGAGGATGAAGTGAAAGTATCACGTTGTCGCGATATTTAAGGTTGTCCGAAATATACGCCACCTGCGCCGCATAAATATGAGGCATGGACATTTCAACCGTCACGGGAATGTTGATTATAGCCTTACGCTCCGCAGTCGGTTTCCATACGTCAAGGACTTCGTTGCAAACTTCCAAAGCGTATTCGGGTTCCGTTCCCGTGAAACTTTCGGGAGAGTATTCAAAGCGATAATTTGCGCCGGCTTCTTCCGTCAAAGTTTTTAAGAGTTTTGCGCCGTCAACGGCTATTTTTTTTATCTCGTCCTTCTCCATGCGAAAAACTTGCTCGCGTTGCGCCACGGAAGTCGAGTTATAAACGTGAACGATAGCGTTCTTTACTCCTTTTAACGCTTCAAATGTTTTCCTTATAATGTGTTCTCTCGCTTGAGTCAACACCTGTACGGTTACGTCGTCCGGGATAAGCTTATCTTCGACGAGTCTTCTTAAAAGAGCGTATTCCGTATCGCTTGCGGCGGGAAAACCGACTTCTATTTCCTTAAACCCAATCTCTATGAGCATTTTGTAAAATTCTAGTTTCTCATCCAAACTCATTGGAATGACAAGAGATTGATTGCCGTCCCTAAGATCCACACTGCACCATATAGGCGCTTTATCGGGATGTTCTTTTTTTGCCCAATCCATATTCATAACGGGGGGAAGATAATATCCCTTTTTATATTTCGTAAAATTTTTCATAACTACCTCCAATAAAATTCACTATTCCTAAACTTTACCAAAAAAATGAAGGTTTGTCCATTAAAAA
>JAFXOC010000090.1 GCA_017529085.1 Selenomonadaceae bacterium
ATTGCCGCTACGACAAATTATAACGGTATATATCTCTTGCTAAGGCTGTATCCATTTAAGTTTCGTCCCCTTTATCCGTTATTATAACATATTTACAAAAAAATTCTATCACTCTCTGTTAAAAATATTAAAGAACTGGGAGCTTGGCGCTTTTACCAAGCTCCTTTTTTATTGGATTGGCTCTTTTTCTTATATACGCTATATGCCATTGTGTAATCTTTTCTCCGTTCGGTTATATATTGTCTTCATGAGTATTCTGGATATAACCTGAAACTAGGGGCAAGGATTGTGAAAAAACTGAAATTTTGTAATTCAAATTTATCGCGTTCCTATTTAGGAAACTTTGTTACGAGAATAGGAAAGTATGAGCAAGCGAGAAATCTGATTTTATGCGATAATAGAATAATAGATTTTTTCGTATATTGTGTCCCGTGGGGACACCACTTCTTAAAAAAAATTTGGTATTATAACCTATAAAAAACAAGAAGGTGATTCGTTGTGGCAATGACGCTTAATGACAGCGGAGTTAATGTCGGGCTTGGAACGCTCAACAAAAACATAGCAAAAGTTGGAGCTGATCTAAGGAAAATAGCGAGCGGTCAAAGAATAAACGGCGCGGGAGATGCCTCGTCTGAATTTGCAATTGGCAGAAAAATGCGGGTTTTGACTCGCGCGCTCGGTCAAGACATCGAAAACAGCAAAAAGGGAATAGATTTAGTAAATACGGCGGAGCGCGGTATAAACAGCATTGTGGACGAGCTTAGAAATTTAAAACGTATGGCGCTTGATTCCGCCAACGACCACAATACCGACATTGACCGCGCTACAATTCAAAAAGAATTTTCAAGCCGTATGGAAGAAATCGACGACATTGCCGCTACGACAAATTATAACGGTATATATCTCTTGGACGGGCGTTGGAATTATCGCACCTATGTCGAGTACAAACCCTGCGCCTGCAAAACCACAAACACGGACGGTTGCGATTGCAGTACCAAAAAGACCGGTACAAAGAACGCAAATGCAAATCAGAATATTGTGTTAAATATGGCATCGCCAAACAATTTTGTCTTAAATTCAAATTTAAATACGCTGCTCCCAACAGCGTCAAACACCAAAAATACGACAAACGATATTTCTTTGGCGTTAAATTCCTTGTCAACTGCGCCGATTAAGCTTATGGGGGCAGGTAGTAATAATATTAAACTGGGCGCGGGAAATTCTACTACGCCGTCGCTTGAACCCGATGCTTCTCCAACACCAAATAAAATTGATGGAATATTTCCTCCGGCTAATGCTTATTCGTATTATGAAGGATCATATCCGCCAGGACATATACTTGGATATAGTCCATCAGATACAGAAGCTTATCTAAAAAAGGTTTGGAATACTACACAAATGAATATTAGTGTTTCTCCGGACGGACATTATGAACCGGCTTTATATTCTTATGATAAACAAGGCGGCTATTATATAGAAAATATGACTAACCCTAATAATCCGATATATCCAAAAGAGGGTGACTTGTATTATGTTAAAGATGCATACAATAATTATGTTCAGGTTAAAATAGGTAAAATTGAAAATGACGTTTTGGCCATGAGTTTGACAGGTATGGGTATTCCATTTAATATGCGTGGATATAATACAGAGTTCACATTTGCAAATGCTACCCTTAACGGAAAACCTTTAAATCTTCCGACAGATTTAAACAATCAAAGTATTTCTATTTTATGCGATGGTTGCTTTCAATATGTCAGTATAAAATTTGAGACTAATCGTCCGGTAGGCACAGGCGTTCTTTTTACACCGGATAGTAATACTTCAAGCGTTTATAATAATTCTCAAGTTTATGTAGTTGGCATAGGAAAGGAAGCAACGACAGAACAAGAGATTCTTGCCAATATATTCAAAGGTGTACAAAATGCTCGAAGTG
>JAFXOC010000091.1 GCA_017529085.1 Selenomonadaceae bacterium
CGTTGGCGTAAAAAGAACCGTTTATCCGCTCAACGGGAACATTTTGATAGTTTAAATTCGCCCCGTCAACCTTGCCGTATACTTTAAGCGCATTTAAATCGTCGCTCTTGCCGTGAACGGCAGCGTCAAGGGATACGTCCCCATAAAGCCCCCGAGCGTCGGGCAAGAAGTTAGCCAAATATTCCGCCCGAAGACGATTGCCTTTAACGTGCGCCGTAAAAGCCAAATCCTTTACGTCAAGTTTGCCTTCCCCCTCAACATTTCCGTCAAAGATACGAGTCGAAGCACTGTCAATCAACAGCTTTGTTCCCAGCATACGAGCCTGAATTTTGGTGTTTCTAAGCGCCACGTCCATAACTTCGCCGGATTCCTGATACAAATTCGCTTCAATCTGCGGCGTGGCGAAACTTCCCGTAATTTTGCCGTCAACCTTAATAGCGCCGTTTACCGGAACTTTCGGAAAAACCTTGTTAATGTTAAAAGCTTCGCTCTTAACGGCTAAGTCCATTGAAGGCGAACCGTCCCCGAAAGCAATCCTTCCCGCAACTTGCGCCTTTTGCTCATTCGCCGTCGCCTTGGCGTCTATCAGCAATTCGTCCTGACTAAAAGCAACATTTCCCGCTATATCTTCAATAATGGTGTCGTATACATTGACCCTTCCGTTTTCGACTTCCGCTTTGCCCTTAAAGTTAAGGACTTTATCGGTCTTATTTATCTCTGCTTTAACCGTTGGGATTTTCCCCGAAACAATCTCTATATCCTTGCTCAAAATATCTTTTTCGTGCAAAATAGCCAAAAATTCCTTATAATTTTCTATCTCGATATTTTCTCCCTCTATATTAAGGTTTACGCTGTCCTTTAATTCACCTTCGGCAACAATCTTCGCGTCAAAATTATTCGCCGCAGCGTCAAATTCCATATCGCTTCCATTGATATAAAGAGAGCCGTTCACATTTCTAAGTTCAGCTTTTTTTCCCGCATAATCTCCGTATACCGTTCCGTCTTCAATCTCAATCGTGCCGTCAAAGGCGCTCTCGCCTTCGCCGGAAACTTCGATGTCTTCAATATTTGTCTTACCGTCTTCTTTTACGGTTAAATACGCCACGGGAGAAATAACTTTCACCTTTGAGACTGCTGCTTCCGGCGAAGAAGAAAGCGCAGAAAAGAGACGAAGAGAGACTTCGGCTTTTTTCGCTTCAGCCATTTTCTCCGCCTGCTTATCGTAAAGCGCTATATTATTTATAAAAACCGTATTAAAATCCTCTACCGAAATGCTTTCAACCGTAACGGGGCAACCCAAGGCTTCGCTCGCCTTTTTTGCGACAAATTCCCCCGTCCACTTCCCTGCCGACGAAGACGAAAAAAAGCCGACAACCGCAGACACGGCAAATACAGCCGCAACCGCAACGGCTAAAGCGAATGAGGCATCATCCGCAGCGAGTTCCGCTTCCGGATCTGCGACAGCAGCGGCAGAGTCAGCTTCAGCTGTTGCAGCTGACAAAGCGCGTA
>JAFXOC010000092.1 GCA_017529085.1 Selenomonadaceae bacterium
GCGCTCACCTTCTCTGTTTTCGATCAATCCTCAGCGTCACCGTAAACCTTGTGCCTTTGCCCAAATCGCTTGTTACGTCGATGCTTCCCCTATGCAAATTCGCTATCTCGTCGGCTATGGCATGTCCTAAACCGTTGCCGCCCATTTAACGCGACCGTGCCTTATCCACTCGGTAAAATCTGTCGAATATTTTTGGCAAATCCTCTTTTGCAATACCAATACCCGTATCTTCAACAAAAAAAGCAACCTTTCCCGTTTTTGCTTCTGAGAGTCCAACCGTTACGGTTCCACCTTCGGGCGTGTACTTTATGGCGTTGTCCACCAATATTGTGATAAGCTGACGTATTTTTTGCTCGTCGCCGAATATTTTCGTTGAAGGAAATTCGCCCGCCGCCTTTACGACTATTTTTTTCTTTTCGCCTAACGGCGACATGGTGCGTACGGATTGCTCCAAGAGTTCGCCCAAATCAATTTCTGTCTCCGCGACTTTTAAAGCGTGATTGTCGCTTCTTGCCACCATCAAAAGGTCGCTTACAAGCTTCGTCATCTTTTTTACTTCGTCTTTAACGTCTAAAACAACCTGCTTTAAAAACGGCGAAGCTATGGTTGGGTCGTTCTCCAGTAATTCCGCGGAAGCAAGCACCACCGCAAGAGGCGTTCTAAGTTCATGCGAAGCGTCCGCCGCAAATTGCCGCTGCTTCTCATAAGCGGATTTCATTGGAGACAAGGCGCGTCTAGCCATAAAATACCCCGCCGCCGTTGAGAATATAACCGACACCAAACCTAAAAGCAAGATTGCGTAAGTTGCCTTTTCAAGTCCGCTATAAACGGCGGTCACATCTTTTCCCACATATATAACGCTGTTGTCCCTATCCGATACGACGGAGGTCATCATTATCTCAAGCCGTCGTCTGTTCTCGTCGATTTTCCCGAAAACCTCGGTCGTAACCCTTGGAACAACGCCGCTTTCTATTATATCTAAAACAAACGGCTCGATTCTGTACGAGCCGCGTGAAAAGCGAATCAGAGTTCCCTTTTCGTCGAACATATAAAAGAAAAGTCTGTCGCTTGCGTTTTTATATATGATATTTTCATCAAAGGCGGTATCTCCTCTGGCGCGACTTTGCGCATCTCTTATGCTGACGGCGGTTTCAATAAGTTCTTGCTCTTGCTCGGAGGTTATAGCCCATTTCATCAAGCCGTGAACGCCGAAAATCAACACGCCCAAAAAAACGCACATCACCGCCGCATAGAAAAACGTGAGTTTTATAATTCCCGCGCGAAACATATCTTCGCCTTTCAGGCGCGGTCTCTCGTTTTTCTTTGAAAGCGTGGTCATGCCTCCGCAACCTCAAGCTTATAGCCTACGCCCCTTACAGTCTTTATTAGACTGCCGCAACCGCCGGCTTCAATTTTTTTGCGAAGTATCTTCATATATGAATCAATGTTATTGGAGCTGACCTCGGTTTCAAGCCCCCAAATGCGATCCAATATAACGTCTCTTGGCACCACCATACCCACATTTTGCACGAGGAGATCAAAAATTTGAAATTCCCTAGGAGAGAGCTGAATCATCTTATTGCCTTGCTTTAAAACTTTCGCCGTACGGTTCAAGCTATATCCGCCCACTTCTATAATATCCTGTTGAATTCGCTGAGTGCTGCGACGAGCGAGCGCCCTTAGACGCGCCATCAGCTCAGAAAATTCAAAGGGCTTTACAAGGTAATCGTCAGCCCCCGCGTCAAGTCCCGCCACTCTGTCTTCCACGGAATCTTTAGCGGTAAGCATAAGAATAGCTTTTTCGTAACCGTTCTGACGCAAGCGCGTACAAGCGTCAAGCCCGCTTTCTCCCGGCATCATCCAGTCAAGCACCA
>JAFXOC010000093.1 GCA_017529085.1 Selenomonadaceae bacterium
AGGGATTAGAAGCGGAATTTAAAGATAGAGCGGAAAGAATTATAAAGTGGAAGGAAAAAAAGGGGAACGAGAGAAAGTGAACTCCCCCGACCCCCCTCTAGGAGGGGGGCTTTTTAGAGGAAATTTAAAATTATGGCTCAAAAGTTGAGGTTGTAAAGACTCCCTCTTAGAGGGAGTCGCCCCGAAGGGGCGGTGGGAGAGCCTTATTCCTCAAACGCATTTTCAATAATCCTAATTCGAAAGTTTCCGTACATATCCTTAATCACTTCCGCCACATCGAAGGAACAAGGCGCGTCAAAGAGTTTATACCGTCTTAGATAGTATTCGGCTGTTTGTATGATTTTCTGTTGTTTCGCCGCGTTTACCGCCATGGCGGGAGTGCCGAATTTAACTGATGTTCTGGTTTTAACCTCGATAAAGTGAATTGTTTCTCCTCGTTTTGCGATTATATCAATTTCTCCGGATTTTACGGCAAAATTTTTTTCAAGGATAAGAAATCCTTTGGCTTCCAAAAATTTAACCGCCGTATCTTCGCCCGCTTTACCCAAGCCTTTATTGTCTTTACCCATGATATTCTCCGAAATTAATTGTAGGTAACACCTAAAAAAGAGCCGCCGAAGCGACTCTTTTTTTATTTTAAAATCATATCTTTGCCGAACCATTCTTCGGAAATTTTCGTGCTGGTGCCGTCAGCCTTCATCTCGTTCAAAACCTTTTGAACTTCGTCGCGAAGCGCTGTGTTGTCCTTTTTAAACCCAATGCCGAAATTGCTTATGGGACCTACCGCAACGTCTATGGCTTCGATTTTGCCTTCATTTTTGCTCATGTAGTTGCGCCCGATAATCTCGTCTCCGACAATAGCGTCTAGGCGACCGTTTTCAAGGTCCATAAACGCCGCGACGTAATCGCTGTACCTTTTGTAATCTTTAAAGCTTTTCTTAAGCGCCTCGTTAGTGTCTATATACTCTTCCGTAGTGCCGCCGCTCTGTGTGCCAACTACCTTACCCGCCAAAGTTTTTTCGTCCGCAATATCCTTTGTGCCCTTTCTCACGAAGATAATCTGGCGGTTTTCCATATAGGGATCGGAGAAGAGCATATTTTCCTTACGCTTTTCCGTAATATCAAGTCCGTTCCAGAGCACGTCCACCCGACCGCTTTGCAGTTCCGCTTCCTTACTTGACCAGTCAATGGCTTTAAATTCAACGTCGCGTCCCAAACGCTTTGCAGCTTCTTTCGCCATATCAATATCAAAACCTACAATTTTATTCTCTTTATCGCGAAATCCCATCGGTGGGAAATTATCGTCCAATCCGACGACTATCGCTTTGGCGGATTCTTTCGGCGCGTCGGCTTTTTTTGTGTCCGAGCACCCCGCGACTAATGCGCCCGCTAAAACTACGCAAGATAAAATTCCCAACATCTTTTTTAACTTCATTCAAAAATCCCTCCTTGATTAAAACAACGCAATTATACAACATAAATTTCATCTTGTATATAATTTTTTCCGTCTATAAAAACTTATTTTTAAAAAATTTTTAATTTATTTCAATTTTATCTGGCATATTTTTTTATTTTGTTATAGAATAAGAACGATTTTTAATTAAACTGTTGAAAGAGTGATCCGCTTGTTTGGGATGAATATGGACATTGGCATAGATTTAGGTACGGCAAATACTGTCGTGTATGTTAAAAGAAAAGGCATCGTGCTTCGCGAGCCTTCTGTTGTAGCGATAAGTCGCGAAAAAAATAAAATTTTGGCGGTTGGCGAAGAAGCAAAAGAGATGATAGGCAGAGCGCCCGGCAGTATTGTCTTGGTTCAACCATTAAGAGACGGCGTTATTGCGGATTTCAACGTAACGGCGGGGCTTATTCGTCACGTTATAGATAAAGTGAACGGCAACTCTATCGCGTTTCGCCCGCGCATTATGGTCTGCGTACCGTCGGGCGTTACAAAGGTAGAAGAACGCGCGGTA
>JAFXOC010000094.1 GCA_017529085.1 Selenomonadaceae bacterium
AACGGTGAAAAATATTTTTGTGATTTAGCATTAAAAATCGGCGATGAAACCGATGAAAACGGCATAGCGAAACTATATACACTAACTTGGGAAATAACAAATCCGAAAGCAAAAAAAGCCGGTAGACAATTTGATTGGCGAAATTTCAAGGTTGAAGATTGCCCAAACGCTCGTTTCGTGCTTATAGAGTAATTTTTAACATGAGGAAGGATTTATGAGTATATATGATTTTACAGAACTCATTGTCAATAATAGCCAGTGCGCTATATTGAAAGTCAAAGACGGACACCAACAAGATTTGATTGCTCTTGGAATATTTGACGGTGACGAAACGATGTTTCGTCTGACAAAAGGGAAAATCGTCACTTGTACGGTTTTTTATAAGGAGCGAGAACCGTATTCTTGGCAATGGGGAGGACATGGTGGTGAAACGATTGTAGATCAGTCAACCAAAATAAAAGGTAGACTTATTCAATATTGTTTTGAAACCGAACATGATATTAAGTGCCAATTTTAACAAATGTATAAATTCCCTATCTTCGGCGTTTTAAATGCCGGAGAGAGGGAGAAAATGGGAGGAATACTTTTTGGAAGATAAACTTTTAAAACAATTACAAAAAAAATATCCTAAAGGAACAAAAGTAAAATTACTGTCAATGAAAGACCCGCAAGCACCGCCTGTGGGAACAATCGGCAAAATTTGCGGGGTGGAAAAGGACGTTATTAGGGTAAAATGGCAGAACGGTTCGGATTTAAGTCTGATTTTAGATTTAGATTCGTTTCAGGTATTGGGAGGGTGAAGTCACGAATATAGACCTCTCGATAGAAAAATCATAAAGTAAGAGGGCAATAAAAAGAAAAACCTCACGATTGAGGCTAAACAATCATGAGGTCGCTCCCGAGATTCATTTCGAGAGCAGAACGATTGTCTGAATAATATCATATTATTTTTTGCTTGTAAAGGGTTTTACGCTATTTTTTGCTGTTTTCCGTATTTTTTAAAATATTATATAATTTTTCCTTTTCGGTTCAAAAATCATTGTTGCAGAGGTGTAAATATGGTTGATAGAATGCAAGAATTACTGAAAGAGAACGAAAACTTAAAAAGAATAATACAAAATAACCACATTTACACGCTTGACGATCAAATAGATCAACTTATTTCGTTAAGTATGGTACACATGAAGCGAATAATAACCGAGCTTCGGTTAGAAGAATATGATCCAAAGAATATAGAACGCATAAAACGGCTTATGAATTTCTTTGAAAGTCTAAAGCAGGAAGTGGAAAAAAACATTTGTGCGATAGACACGCTTCATTCTCTATCTTCTTCGGACATTAAACAAACATTCTTGAAAGGATGGTTAGACAAAATGAAAACAGTCAGCTTCATCAATTTTAAGGGCGGTGTGGGTAAAACCACAATAAGCGTAAATACGGCTTATGCGTTAAGCAATACGCTTGAAAACATCAAGGTGCTTTTTATCGACAACGACAAGCAGGGCAACGCTTCAAACTGGTTAGGAGCGGATTTATCCAAAGGAAGTATCGCCCATTTAATGATGGGAGATGCAACGGTTCGGGAGATAATCCAGCACACGAATTATCAAAATATGGATTTAATTCCTGCGGATAACGGTCTTATTGACGTTCAATCTGCGCTCATAAAGAACGAGAGCGTAAATCAAGCGACAATCCTAAAAAATGCGTTAAAAGCGGTTGAGAAGGATTATGACATTTGTATTGTGGATAACCCGCCGGATATAAATGTATCGGTTTTAAACGCCCTTGCAATTACAGATGAAGTTGTAATCGTAACGACTCCCGATCCAGATTCGCTATCAGGAGCGGATCAAATGTTAAAGCAAATTGAAATGGTAAAGGCGTTGAACAAACGCTTAACCATACGGGGAATATTAGTAAACTCCTATACAAGCGATGATTCGACGTTTACGGCACTTGATGATTTAAAAGAGTACGAATTGCCAATCTTTAAAACAAAAATCCACTACGCAACAAAGTCGGCTAAAAAGAATTTGATTTTAGCCAGAAGAAGCAACAAAACCATATTCGAGCAATATCCGAATTGTCTTGTGGCGA
>JAFXOC010000095.1 GCA_017529085.1 Selenomonadaceae bacterium
ATGATTTCCATAAAAAGAGCCATCAATGAAGCTAACGCTTCTGTTAGCTCCATATCTTGCACATCATCGCAAATAGCGAAAAACATTCCTCCGCAGGTTTTAATATCTTTGTTTTGACGACGCAACCACTCTAATAATGTGTAACGAGTAAAAACTATAGCCGTATGCGCTACGGCAGAATCATAGCTTCGAGTTTGAAACTCACTACACAACTTTAATAACGATTTGGAGGTTTTAAAGAAGGTCTCAATGCTCCAGCGTATTCCATAAATGCGAATAATTTCGTCTTCGGATAAGCCTGTATCAGTTGTCAATAGATAAATTAGCTCGTTTTTCTTACGCTTGTTTCTTACAAATACAATACGAACCGTGATATTGCGTTTTCCGGTTTTTACAACAATGGAACGGTATTGACAACCATAAGCTTTGCTTAGAACAATTTTGGCAAGTTGTGGCAATGTATATCGTTTCCCATTATAAAGATAACGCTGTTTCACATTTTTAATTCTACCAATTACATCCAAGCCAAGCGTTGAAAGTTTTTGAATAAAAGGTTCCGTGGTAAACCAACTATCCATTAGGATATAATTCGCCTTTATGCCCGCCATAAGTGCCATTTTTATCATATTAAAAGCTGCATCAGGTTTTGGAAGCATACTTTCAAGTCGCGCTTTCCATCCATTGGAACGATGGTCTATCTTTTTTGAAGCTTCTTGATAACGATTGCTTTTTTTGGTGGAAGATAACAAAGTGAAACTAACAGGGACAAAGCTAAAACCATCAGACCAGCCCAGAGCCAGAAGGTTGAAACCTCGCACGAATTCGTGAAATACATGGTCATACACCTTAGCCAAAAGTTCTACAGCCTTACTTCTATTTCGGCGAAATACCGAATCATCGAGGATTAGCACAGAAACTCTGCTTTTGCAAGTAAGTTTTCTAAAGGCAGTCGTAACCTTGACAGAAAGAGACAACAAAAAACGTCTCCAGTTAAAAGAGGAATTACTAAGAAAGTTATAAATAGCATTTTTAGATATGGAGTGGTCATTATGTTTAGAAGAGAGGTACTGAAACAGATTTTTACATTTAAAAACGAGCAATATGAGAAATTCAAATATTTTAAAAACAGAAACCTCATCAGACTTGCGAATATTTGAATTACGAAGCAGTTGAGCAATCTTTAATTCACGCATAGCGGAAAAAATAGCAATTTGGGACTTTTCAAAAGCATAACTTTGGTGTATCATGAGAGTCAGCACCTTTCTTTGTGTGGTTTTTTGCTGATTCCATTATACCAAAGAAAAGGTGCTTTTTTATGTAAAGATTACTATTTTTTCATGCTCCTATGTAGATATTTCAAGGGATTAAACGTATTTTTTCGATGGGAAAGTTGAGTCTAAAATTACGATGAAAGCTCCCTTTTCTTTCGTGATAATTCGCCACTGCTCCAAAACCTCATCGTAATTTCTCCCGAGACGGTCTAAGCTTTTGACTACCGAAGTATCGCCTGCGCCAATTTGACCGAGCAACGCTTGATATGCGGGACGGTCAAAATCTTTTCCGCTTTGCTTATCGGCAAATAAGAATTGTTCTTCTACGCCGAATTCTTCCATAGCCAGCCGCTGACGGTCGTCGTGCTGTGCAATGGTTGATACTCGAATGTAGCCGTAAGTTTTCTTTTTCATAAGAATTCCTCCATTCTAATTAACTACACTCTCATTGTAGAGGAATCCTTGATTTTGTTATATATTGAATTAGCGTATACCTTACCATATACTAATATAAAAAGAAAGGTATACATAAAAATTTTTGTATTCAATATTGACAAAATGTGTTATAATTCTATAAAAAGTGGGGTGAGGTTAGTGGGAGAAAAGGATTTGACGGAAAAACAACTCTTCGAACTTGAGGATGTTTTTGCCGATATTGTAAATGTGCTTCTATTGGACGAAAAACCGTTAATTTTACCCGAAGAATTAACACCCGCAAAGAAAGACTCGCTTTATAAGGACAAAGACTTAAAAGTACGAATGCAGGAACGAGATGTGGCTAAACTCTGTACGCAAAAAAATGTTCGGCTTGCATTCTTCGGCTTGGAAGATCAAACTGCGATAGATTATGATATGGCACTACGAATAATCGGATATGACGGTGCGGTATATCGCGCGATGCTTTTGGAAAAGGATAAAAAAGGAGCGGATTTTCCGCTATATCCGGCAATAACAATGGTTTTACATTTTGACTACGAACATCGCTGAACTGCTCCTCGCACATTAAAAGAGTGTTTTAAGAATATCCCGCCCGAACTTGACCCTTATGTAAGCGATTACAAAATAAATGTATTTGAAATAGCGTGGCTCTCAGATGAAACAATAGCAAAGTTTAAGAGCGATTTTCGGTATTTGGCAGATTATTACAGCCAAATGAGGAAAACCGGTAAATGGAAACCAATGCCGGGCAAAGTAAAACATATAAAAGAACTTTTCGACTTATTTAGTGCTGTTACAGGCGATACTCGTTTTATAGAAATGTATCAAAAATCGAAGGGAGAAGTGAACGATATGTCGTGTGTGGCTTTAGATTATTTAAAAGCGGATTTGGCTGAAGAAATAGGGAATAAGAAATTTGATGAAGGCAGAGATACAGCAACTCTTAATTACATCCGTAATTTAACAAAATCTTTAAATTTTACAGTACAACAAGCTATGGACGCGATGAATATTCCTATAGAAGAGCGGAAACATTATCTGGAAAAAATTTAAACAGTAAAGATGGCTATATTTTAGAATTTACTAAAATGTAGCCGTCTTTTTAATTTTTATTGCCTATACGATATTTTTGCATACCCTGCAAACGGATATTCGTACTATACAAACGGTTATTTTAAAAAGTGCAACCATTTAAAATTTAGTCACAGAAAATTTTTCAAATCCTCTCAAAAATTGTCACTTTTTTAAAAAGTCAAAAAAAGGAAACAGCCGTGAAAGGCTTTATATCAAGCACTTTCACGGCTGTTTCCTTTTCGTATGATTGCTACCAGTGGAGCAATGAGAAAGGCTATGTGCTTGTTCCCAAGGAGGCAGAGGCTGTTCGGCTGATATTCCGATACTACATGGAAGGCTGGCAAATCACGGGCATCTCGAAGGAACTGGAAGCGGAGGGATACGGCAGTATTCGCGGCAGGGTTTCCCGCAAGCTCGTGGCTTATGTATTGGACAGCGACTTCTACCTTGGTATTCGCCGCATTAAAGCGCAGTTTTAGGAGAGCGGCAAGGAGGAAGTCATTGAGAACGACCATGAGCCGCTCATAAGCCGGGAGATGTTCGATACCGTCCAAAAAAGGCGGGACAGCGAATGCAGGAGATGGAAAGGCAGGGAGAGAAATGCGAAACGTGACGGTGATACCAGCCAGCCTGAATAAGTTTTCTGACGTTCCGCTGGCGACAACGAAAAAGCGGAAAGTGGCGGCTTATGCCCGTGTCTCCACAGACGATGAAGACCAGCAGACCAGCTACGCCGCCCAATGCGATTATTACGAGCGGTACATCAAGAGCCGGAAGGATTGGGAGTTTGTCAAGGTGTACGCCGACGAAGGGATTTCCGGCTGCAACACCAAAAAGCGCGATGCATTCAAGACGATGGTAAAGGATGCCTTGGAAGGAAAAATTGACCTGATACTCGCGAAAAGTCTATCTCGTTTCAGTAGAAACACCGTTGACAGCCTCACCACTATGAGGAAACTCAAGGAAAATGGCGTGGATGTCTGGTTTGAAAAAGAAGCCATAAAAACATTTGACGGACGCGGCGAAATTCTATTGACTATCCTCTCGTCTCTTAGCCAAGAGGAATCCCGCTCTATCTCGGAGAATGTGACTTGGGGTATTCGCAAAAAGATGGCTGACGGAAAATTTACCGTGGGCTACTCCCGTTTCCTTGGCTACGACAAAGGGGAGGACGGCAATCTCGCCATCAATGAGGAGCAGGCCAAGACCGTGCGGCTCATCTTCGGACTGTTCATCGAGGGGCTGACACCCTGCGCCATCGCCAAGGAACTGACCAGGCGGGGCAT
>JAFXOC010000014.1 GCA_017529085.1 Selenomonadaceae bacterium
AAAGACTCGCAAAGAAGACGTTAAAACTCAAGTCGAAAAACTAATCAACACGCAAAAAGTTTTGCAAAAGGAACTCGAAGCCCACCACTCAATGATGGAGCAAGCGGACGCGAACAAACTTTTGATGGCGGTAAAACAAATAGGCGAAGTAAATTTGGTTGCGGGCAAAGCCAACGCCAAAGATATGGGCGAACTCAGAAAAATCGCCGATATGACCGTCGATAAATTGGATACGGGCGTTGTAGTGCTTGCGGCTGTCATAGACAGCAAGGTAAATCTTGTGGCAAAGGCGGATAAAAAGGCTGTGGCGAAAGGCGTTCACGCGGGCAACATCATTAAGGCTGCTGCGGCTGCCGTTGGCGGTAAAGGCGGCGGAAAACCGGACATGGCGTCCGCCGGCGGAAAAGATCCCGAAGGATTGCCCAACGCCTTTATAAAAGCTGAAGAAATAGTTAAGGAAATGGTAGGATAAGAAACTCCTTTCGTCCTTTGAGCGCATCCCCCTAAGAGTGGGGCAAAAGCCATACTCTTAGGGGGATAGTCGCGAAACGGCGGGAGGAGTTCGCGCAAATGATAATAATTGGTAAAATATGAAGGGGGCGTAACCTTGGAGGTTGACCTTTCAAAAAAAGCGGGGTACTTTGTAAAATTCGGAGTTGCGGCGGTTATTGCTTTGGCTCTTGTTATATCTTTTGCAGTTTTTTCATTTATGAATAAAAATGAAACCTTAACCGTTCACGATGCTACAGTCGCGGGAACATTTGTCAGCGTCAAGGCTCGCGCTCCGGGTAAGCTTCAAGAGATATTGGTCGAAGACGGAGCCTTCGTTAAAGCGGGGGATCCGCTTGCGAAAATTGAAGTCAGCGTCACGGAAGAAACTTTAAATCAGCTCAAACAAAACGTAGAGCTTGCCAACAAGAATTTGGAAGAGCTAAAGAAGGGACACGACGTTGTGGTACCCGTATCTGGCGGCGGGGATTACAGCGGAGCGCAGGCGGATCTATCAAGAGCCGAGGCGAGAAAAGACCGAATGGAAGAACTTTTCAAAATGGGCGCAATCAGTCAGGTAAAACGCGATGAAGCCGTATCGGACTACGAAGCCGCCAAAGCGAGGGCCTCAGCCGTTCAGCCGCAAACTTATCAAACCGTACATCACGCCGCCAGCCCCGAGGTAATAGAAAACGCGGCTCTTGCCGTAAGGCAGGCCGAGCTTGCCTTAAAGCGCGCCAAAGACGATGCGGCGGCAACGGAGATATTGTCTCCCGTGGACGGAGCGTTTTTTAAAGAGAATGCGGAAACAGGCGGCGAAGTTCAAGCGGGAATGCGGCTCTTTAATATTGGCGATGCGGCGAATATGTGGATTGAAGCGAGATTATCACCCGACGATATAAAAAAAATTCGTTTAGGCGGACTTGTAGCCTATAAAATCGAAGGCGAAGAATACACCGGAACGGTACTTGACATAGAGGAGCCGGCGGAAAAGACCGAAGCCGAACCTCAAGCGATGGAAGGCGGCGCGCCGCAAGAAGAAACCGACGGCAAACGAGTGGTAAAGATTTCCCTCAGTGAAAAAGTAACGGCGAAAAAGCCGGGGACTCCCGTTGAGGCAACGTTTAAGTTGTGAGATAAAATGAATATACAATTACCAAAACTTTATTTTAGTAAGCTCATGCGAGCCGTGACGGAGTTTCGCATGATAGACGAGGAAGACAGAATTTTGTTGGGGCTGTCCGGTGGAAAAGACAGCCTCTTTTTACTTTACGCACTAAAATGTTTGCAGGAGAAACTCGCCGTCAAATTTTCTCTTGCAGCGCTTAATATCAATCCAATGTTTACGGAAGATTTTTCGGCAAAAGGTATGGAAGATTTTTGCAGTAGCTTGGACGTTCCCTTTAAAAGCGAAAATGTCGATATTAAAAGCGTAGTTGAATCTTCCGGCGTTTCGCCTTGTTTTACCTGTTCGTATTTTAGACGCGCCGCAATAAACCGCTTGGCTAAAGAGATGAATATGAATAAGGTGGCGTACGCCCATCATAACGACGACGCTGTGGAAACGTTCTTTATGAGTCTTATCTATTCGGGGCAGCTTGCGACTTTTTCGCCGGTTACATATCTTGACCGTTCGGATATAACGGTTATACGCCCACTTATTTACTTCCGCGAAGACGAATTAAAAGAGACAGTAAAGCTTCACGGGGTTACGCCTCTGCCGCCTCTTTGCCCATACGACGGCAATACGAAACGGCAGAAAGTCAAGGAGATAATAGAAAAGCTGGGAGACGATATTCCCGATTTTTACGATCATTTAAAAAGCGCCATGAGGATAAACGCTTTGGGGGAACTTTGGCCGCCCGAAAAGAAACGCGCAGATATGAAGGACGATTATTTCAGATATATGAACAGGCGGTAGGTTATGGCGATAGAAGTAAGAAACGTTGATTTTTTTTACGACGACAACATAATAACGCCGCATCAGGCGATTTATGACCTGAGTTTAACCATAGACGAAGGCGATATGATAGCGGTTGCGGGAGAGACGGGTTCGGGAAAGTCTACGTTGGCGGAAATTATGGCGGGGCTTGCAAAACCCAAAAACGGAGAAGTTTTTGTCGACGGAGCGAATATATATGCGTCGAAAGACAAAAAGGAGCGGCTTTCGGCAAAGGAAGCAAGACGAAAAGTAGGCATGGCTTTTCAATACGCCGAATATCAACTGTTTGAAGAAACCGTTGAAAAAGATATTGCCTTTGCGCCAAAGGAAATGGGATTTTCAAAAGAACAGACAGAAGAAAAAGTAAATCGCGCAATGGAACTTGTGGGATTAGATACGAGCATAAAGGATCGCGCTCCGTATAATCTGAGCGGCGGCGAAAAAAGGCGCGTCGCCATAGCGGGAATTTTGGCGTTTTCCCCAAAATATCTCATACTGGACGAGCCAATGGTAGGACTTGACGGCAAAGGGCAACAGGATATTTTGAACTTAATGGTAAAATTAAACAGGGAAGACAACACCACAATTATTTTCATTTCCCACAGCATGGAAAACATCGCCGAAATCGCCCGTAAAATGATTGTCATGAAAAATGGAAGATTGCTCGCTTTTGACAAAGTATACAATATATTTTCAAACGAAGAACTTTTGAGGAATGCGGGTCTAAAACGTCCCCCTATATGGGGATTTTTGGACAAATTAAAAACGAGCGGGATAAACGTAAAATGCGATGCAATTACGGAAGACGAAGGCGTAGAAAGAATACTTTTCGCAATAAACGGGTGATACCATGAACATAACCTTGGGGCAATACATAGACGGCGCTTCAGCCCTCCATAAAACCGATCCCCGGATAAAATTTGTCCTGCTTGCGATACTTATTCTTTCTTTGTTCGTATTTGATTTCAAAGCGACTTTTCCAAGTTATACGGCGCTGATTTTATTTTTGGCGTACATCTCAGAAATCCCGTTAAAAAGTTTGATAGCGTCCTTAAAACCCATATGGTGGATTTTGGCGTTTACCCTTTTATTTAACCCGTTTGCCCATGAAGGTGAAATATTGTTTTCCGTATTTGGAATATCAGCCACAAAAGAAGGATGTATAACGGGATTTGTAATGGCGTACAGATTTGCGTTGTTTATGCTCTTATCTTCGTTTTTGACCCTGACTACAAAACCTATAGCCCTTACGGATGCGGTAGAGGATATTTTAAAGCCGCTTAAACTTTTTAAAATCTCCCCGCATTACGCCGCTATGATAATGACGTTGGCGTTTAGATTCGTACCGACCACAATCCGCGAATACGAACAGATTGTAAAGGCGCAAAA
>JAFXOC010000096.1 GCA_017529085.1 Selenomonadaceae bacterium
AATTAAACATGAGGGGGAGGTATGATTATGACAACAAATGCAAAATTGGAAAAAAGCGAATTTGCCGTGATGTGTAAGCGGGAAACCTCCCTAACTCCCGTGCAAGTCGAGCTTTTGGGGGAAATTTTGCGAAGTTTGCCTTTTGCCGCCGATTTGACTCTTGCGGAGATTGCTTGTTTTGCGCCGCAGAAAAAGGCGGGGGAATATAAAAATGTGTTTGAAGTAAGCCCGAATATTTCGCCGCTTACTTCTTCAGATGTGGCGATTGGGAATAAGGCGACGCAGATGGCGTTGTTAAACGAAACTTTCCGAACGGGAAATTCCCTTAATCAATGGGAAGAATCGGAAGACGGTTCCGTTGGGGTAAGAAGTTTTTGCATTAAGGACGGCGCATCTCCCATAGCCGTTATTTTGCTGTCTTATCGCTTAATGCTGTCAATGACGGATTTTACGCATCTGATACACGCAGTTCAAGCGATTATTTCGGAGGGAGTGAAGTTTGATTCCGCCGTATATGAGAGATTGGCGAAGGAAGACGGCGTAATGATTGCGGATAACTTTCATCGTATTGTGTACGCCGATGAAATCACGCGGCATATCTATCGCAAGATTGGAACGCTTAATCTTTTGGGGCGGCTGTTAAACGAAAATTTAACGGAATCCGTGGAACGGGAAGTTAGAGCGAAAAAAGCCCCATGGGAAAAGGAAATGTATGCGGGAGAATATATATTTCGCGAAAGACGTTTGGATTTTTCGCCGAAATCCCGCGTGGGACACATTATCATAACAAGGGATATTACGGAGGAAAAACGCCACCAGCAGGATTTAAAGGTGCAAGCCGCCTTGGAAAAACGCATAGCGGAGCTTGAGGAAGAGTTGGCGGGCATAAAAGATTCTTTAGAGTCCCGCAAATTAATCGACCGCGCCAAGGGAATTTTAATGGATAAGGAAAACCTGACGGAAGACGAAAGTTATCGCCGCATCCGAACTATGGCGATGATGAACCGCATGACCATAAAAGAAGTTGCGTCACAAATAATAAGAAACAAGTAAAAATTTTTAAATGGGAGTCCAGAGGGGCGAAGCTCCTTTGGCAGGGTCAAGGGGCAGCGCCCCTTGTGGGGTTTGGGGCGAAGCCCCAATAAAAGAAGGGGGATGAGGCGTAATGATGGCGCTTAATTTTGTGGAAGAGAAGCATAAGAAGATGCTTATAGCGAGGACGAAGAAGTGTACGGTAAGGTTGGGGGACGTTAGCGGAGAGTTTCCGGAAAACTCGATTGTGTGGATAACGGCGGGGGAGAAGGGACAGCAGAAGCAGAAATTGTTTACCGCATTTTTGGACAAGGTGAGGGTAAAGACGATGGGGACGCTGACTTCCAAGGATTTGGCGGATCAGAACCCGGAGATAAGCACGAGGGAAGAACTTATCGCAGATTTTGAGAGAATTTATAAACGGCGTATTCTTATGGAGGATACGGTTACGGTGATATATTTTACGGAAGTTATCGGATTGTGATAAGGATGGTGGAAGAATGTGCAGGATAGGCTCGATTAAGAGTAAGAAACCTATACCGCCTTCAATGGCGTTAAGGCTTATGCTTCCTCAACAGGAGGGGCATGATAATTCGGGGTTCGCTATGGTTATGCAGGATCTTTACGGCATTTTTTCGGCGCATAAGGATAAGCCGTTGCTTTCGATGGCGTGTACCCAAAAGGGTTCGCGACTGGTGGAAGATTATATGGACGCCCATAACTTTTCGCCGGTGATGGAGCTTATACCCGTGCCGAATAAAAAGCCGAATTTGGATATAAAGGCTATGCCTTATTATATTTTTAGGGTGTACGATTATCCCGAGGATATGACTTTTCAATCGGAAAAGCAAAAGGAAGATTTATTGTTAGATACAAGGCTTGCGATTAGGAAGATTTTGTCGGAGAGCGGACAGGGTTATGTCTATTCCTTTTGGCCGGATGTGTTGACGCTGAAAGAAATCGGAGATCCTAGAGATATTGCGACGTATTTCAGGCTTTGGGAGGATGACGGGACGTTAACGGCTAAGTCCATCGTGGCGCAGTGCCGTCAAAATACGAATTACGACATCGTGCGCTATGCGGCGCATCCTTTTTTCTTGCAGGGATATACTCTTTGCGCCAACGGTGAGAATACTTTTTACACGAAGAATAAGGAATTTCAAAAATCCTTGCATAGAGGCTATATCGGTTTTGAATCGGATTCACAGTGTTTTTTGAATACGCTTCATTATGTTCATCACGAACTAAAATGGCCGCTTCCTTATTACAAGCACGTTATTACGCCGCTACCATTTGAAGAAATGGAGGAACGTGAGGATAAAGACGTGTTGACTGCCATAAGGGAGTCTTTGGCGCATTTGGAGATTAACGGACCGAATACGATAATCGGCGTGTTGCCCGACGGGGACATGATAACTTGTTGCGATTCAAAGAAACTTCGCCCCGTTGTGGTGGGTAAGGATGAAAATATGGTGGTCATTTCTTCGGAGGTATGCGGCATCAACGAGATTTTGCCGGATAGGGACGAAACGAAGGACATTTACCCTAACGAGCGTGAGATTGTGGTTATCGACGGGGATTTGGAGGTGAAAAGATGGAAGCAGTAAAGACGCAGGACATTGGGGTGAACGATCTGCCTTGGAAAATCGAATACCACGCCGAACGCTGTACCATGTGCGGCAGTTGCGTTGCGGGTTGCACATTTAAAGCGATAAAAGTGGAAGTACAGAAAAAATCCATGACCCATTCCGAAGGCAGCGTTCCCACTCCCGTTCATACACATATCGCAATCCCCGTGATTAAACAGGTGGCGAGTTTGACGGATTTTTGCAGGGGTTGCGGAATGTGCGAAAAAGTTTGTCCCAACAACGCCATTCATCCCGTCAGAAATCCCGACAGTCGGAAAACCCTTTTGTCAAGGGACGCGGGACCCATTAAGCGGGGCGGGCGCACGAATTTAAATGCGCAGAGAACTCTTGACAGCATAATCGTTGGGCGCATTTCGCAGATGACCGACCCCTCTTTGGATTCGGCAAGACACACTTTCGATATTCGTTCGCCATTTGGCAGGGTGCTTTCGTCTAAGGAACTTCCGTTTGAAGTTGTAGACGGGAAATTGGTGCAAAAAGGCAAAACCCCTCCCGTGCAATTTATCTATCCGCTGATTTTTTCCGATATGTCCATAGGCGCACTTTCAACTAGGGCTTGGGAGGCGGTTGCCCTTGCGGTCGGCTATTTGAACGAAAAATGCAATATTCCCATAAGAATGAGTTCCGGCGAAGGCGGTATGCCCGGCAATCTCTTAAAAAGCGATTATCTTAAATATTTTATCATCCAGATTGCTTCGGGGCATTTCGGTTGGAATCGTATAATAAAAGCTATTCCCCACATGGTGACGGATCCTGCGGGAATTTTGATAAAGATAGGGCAGGGCGCAAAACCCGGCGACGGGGGACTTCTCCCAAGCGCGAAGGTTGCGGAACACATTCAGGCGATTCGCGGCGTTCCTAAGGCTACGTTATCTTCGCCGCCCAATCATCAGGGATTGTATTCCATAGAGGAAAGCGTGCAGAAAATGCACCTTTCCATGAACGCCGCCTTCGGTTTTAGGGTACCTGTTGCGATAAAATGCGCGGCGTCCTCCACTTCGGTTTCCGTGTATAATAATCTGTTAAGAGATCCCTATAAAATCTGCGGCGGCTTTTTCATTGACGGCATACAGGGCGGCACGGGAGCGGCTAACGAAGTTTCGTTGGATCACACGGGGCATCCCGTTGTGTCAAAGATAAGGGATTGCTATTTAGCGGCGGTTAATCAAGGGTTGCAAGGGCAAATTCCGCTTTACGGCGGCGGCGGTATCGGCATGACGGGCAACGCTGCGGCGGACGCTTTTAAGATGATGTGTCTCGGTGCTAACGGCGTGTTTGTGGGAAAGATTTTAATTCAGCTTTTGGGCTGCGTCGGCAACGAACAGGGACGATGCAACGCTTGCAATACGGGCAAATGTCCGACGGGTATCTGTACTCAAGACCCGAGACTCGTAAAGCGTCTTGATATAGATAAAGGCGCGCAGAAAATTGTTGATTATGTCTTAGCTTTCGATTCGGAGTTAAAGAAGTTGATGGCGCCTATCGGCAACAGTTCGCTTCCAATCGGCAGAAGCGACGCGCTTGTTACCACGGACAAGGCAATATCGGATAAACTCGGGATTCAATATGCGTGTTAGGGGGTGAAGGCAAATGTTAAAGATAGAAACGATGAAAGACAACGAGCGTATGTCTACGCAGGATTTGTTGTTAAAGATAGAAGAATCGGTAAAAAACGGCGAAACGGAATTTGACATAGCGGCGTCCGGTCAGCACGATATCGGCGGCCCGTTATGGAACGCAGAGGGGAAAAAATTATTCTTCCATGTGACTAACGCAGGTCAAAGAGTCGGCTCCATGTGTTTGCCGGGTACGGAAATCGTGGTTGACGAATCCGCGTCCGCCGACGTGGGCTGGCTTAATTCCGGCGGCGTTATAACCGTGCGCGGGGACGCAGGGGACACGGCGGGGCATTGTTCCTCGGGCGGAAAAATTTTCATCGGCGGCAGAGCGGGGACTCGCACGGGTTCCCTTATGAAACACGATCCGCTTTACGAAGAGCCCGAACTTTGGGTATTAAAGAACGTCGGTTCATTCTCCTTTGAATTTATGGGCGGCGGCAAGGCGATTGTCTGTGGCGAGGATGCGGAGGAATTTGCCTCCGTTTTGGGCGAACGCGCCTGCGTCGGCATGGTTGGCGGCGTTGTATATGTTCGGGGAAAAATCGGCTCGTATCCGAAAAATATCGCTTGCTTAGAGCTTGACGAAAACGATATAAACTTTTTATCAGGCGGCATGGGCGAATTTTTGGAAAAAATAGGCAGAACAGAACTTAAAGAAAAACTTTCCCGCTGGCAGGAATGGCGTAAATTGCAACCCGCT
>JAFXOC010000097.1 GCA_017529085.1 Selenomonadaceae bacterium
CAAAGGCTCCGAGGGGGACGAAGGACATACTGCCGGAAGAGATTGCAGGGTGGGAGTATGTGGAGGAGAGCATAAGAAAAATTTGCCGGCTTTACGGGTATGAAGAAATACGAACGCCGGTGTTTGAGTACACGGAACTTTTTCAGCGGGGTATCGGCGAGGGTACGGACGTTGTCGATAAAGAAATGTATACGTTTTTGGACAAGGGGAACCGCAGCATAACGCTAAGACCCGAAAATACGGCGGCGGTGGCTAGGGCGTACTTGGAGCATAAGCTGTATGCGGACGCAAGTTTGACGAAACTTTTCTATATAGGCTCCATGTTTCGGCATGACAGACCGCAGGCGGGGCGTATGCGGGAGTTTCATCAGTTCGGCGTCGAGGCTATAGGGGAGAGTAATCCTGCGCTTGATGCGGAAGTTATCGTTCTTGCCATGAGGTTTTTAGAAGAGTTGGGGCTTAAAGATTTAACGCTTGCGATAAATTCCGTGGGTTGCCCGAAATGTAGACCCAATTATCAGGATAAGCTCAGGGACTTTTTCAGGGATAAATTGGGCGAGCTGTGTTCCGACTGTAAGAGTCGTTTTGAGACAAAACCGTTGCGGCTTTTGGATTGCAAGGCGGATAGCGACAAAGAGTTTATGAAAGATGCGCCTAAAATGGAAGATTCTCTTTGCGACGATTGCAGGAGCCACTTTGAAGGTCTTAAAGGATATTTGGACAGCTTAGGGGTTAAGTATGAGGTTGATCCCAAATTGGTGCGCGGGCTTGACTATTATACGAAAACAGCCTTTGAGATAAAATATCCTCCGCTTGGAGCGCAAAGCGCAGTTGCGGGCGGCGGGCGTTACGACGGTTTGATAGAAGAAGTGGGCGGCATGAGTACCCCTGCAGTCGGTTTTGCGGCAGGGATTGAAAGAGTCTTGTTAGCCTTGTCCATGCAGAATTTGTTGCCGGAAAAGAAACATAACCCAGATGTTTTCGTTGTGAAAATCGGAGACGAGGCAAATGTTCCCGCTTTTAAATTGCTTGAAAATTTAAGGAAGGCGGGTATTTACGCCGCAACGGATTATGCGGGGCGCAGCATGAAGGCGCAGATGAAGCAGGCGAACAAATGCGGCGCTAAATACGTTTTAATCTTAGGCGAGGACGAAGTAAACAATCAAACCGTCCAATTGAAAAACATGGAAAATAGCGAACAGGAAACTGTTGCGCTTGATGATATTGTTGATAAAATAAAAAATATATAGTTGAGGGTTTCACCCTCAAACTCTGCCAAATAATAATTAAAAGGGAGTCCAGAGGGGCGAAGCTCCTTTGGCGGGTGCAGGGCAGCGCCCTGCCGGGGTTTGGGGCGGAGCCCCAATAATTTTCAAGAGGTGTAAGGATGGATACGTTGCAGGGAATGACTCGGGACGCTCATTGCGGTGAGCTGAGAGTTAAGGATGTGGATAAGGAAATTACGCTTTGCGGATGGGTGTCTAGAAGACGCGACCACGGCGGGCTTATTTTCGTGGATTTACGGGATAGATCCGGCTTGGTGCAGATAGTTTTCGATGCGGCGGCTATGGGCGAGGAAGCTTTTCATAAAGCGGAGTCCATAAGAAGCGAATTTGTGCTTGCCGTTATCGGTAAAGTTCGCGCCCGTACCGAAGATACCGTCAATAAGAATATGGAGACCGGCGAGATAGAAGTTGTTATATCGGAACTTAGGATTTTGAATAAGGCCAAGACTCCGCCTTTTTATATTCAAGACGGCATAGACGTTGACGAGACCGTGCGTATGCGCTATCGTTATCTTGATCTTCGTCGCCCCGAAATGCAGCAGAACTTGATACTTCGCCATAAGGTTGCGAAAGTTATGCGAGATTTCTTTGACGCTCACGGATTTTTGGAAATTGAAACTCCCATGCTCTGCAAGAGTACCCCTGAGGGCGCAAGAGATTTCTTGGTGCCGAGCCGTTTAAATCCCGGAGAATTTTACGCGCTTCCGCAGTCTCCGCAAATTTTTAAGCAGATACTTCAGGTTGCGGGATTTGAGAAATATTTCCAGATTGTGCGCTGCTTTAGGGACGAGGATTTGCGGGCGGATCGCCAGCCGGAATTTACTCAGCTTGATATCGAAATGTCCTTTATGAGCGAGGAAGAAATTCTGACCCTTATGGAGGAGATGATAAAAGATCTCTTTGACAAGACATTGGGTAAAAAGGTAGAAACTCCACTTCGCCGCATGACTTGGGACGACGCTATGGACAATTACGGTTCGGATAAGCCGGATCTTCGTTTTGACATGAAGCTGATGGATATTTCAGAATACGTAACGGGTTCCGAATTTAAGGTGTTTAACGATGTGCTTGCAAACAAAGGACAAGTTAAGTGCATAAAGGTTGACGGTTACGCAAATATTCCCCGCAGGGAGCTTGATTCCCTTGTGGAATTCGTGAAAATTTACGGCGCAAAAGGACTTGCTTGGATTCAGTACGCAGAAGAAGGCGTGAAGTCTCCGTTTAAAAAGTTCTATAGCGACGAGGTCTTTGAAAAGATTAAAGAAGCCACGGGTTCAAAAACCGGAGATTTGTTATTGGTTGTGGCAGACAAGCGCTTGACCGTTGCGGCGGCTTTAGGCGCACTTCGCGTCGAAATGGCGAAACGGCGCAATCTTATCGACCCCGATAAACTTAATTTCCTCTGGATAGTGGATTTCCCAATGTATGAATACAGCGAGGAAGAAAAACGTTGGAAGGCAATGCATCATCCTTTCACTGCGCCTCGTGAAGAAGACGAACAGTATTTGTTGACCGATCCCGAGCGTGTTAAGGCTAAGGCTTACGATATGGTTCTCAACGGTGTTGAAATTGGCGGCGGCAGTCTTCGTATCTATCAGGCGGATTTGCAGGAAAAAGTCTTTGAATCCCTTGGACTTTCCAAAGAAGAAGCCCACAACAAATTCGGCTTTATGATGGACGCTTTTGAGTACGGCACGCCTCCCCACGGCGGCATCGCTTTCGGACTTGATCGCCTCATTATGATTATGGCTAAACGCAACTCAATAAGAGACGTTATAGCGTTCCCAAAAAATCAGAGCGCAAGAGACGTAATGAGCGATGCGCCTTCCACAACTACCGAAAAACAACTTCAGGAACTTTCCATCAGAACAGCTTTAAAGAAAAAATCATAAGTTTGTTTAAGGGGCGCTTTCGCGCCTCTTCTTTCTTTCTCTTTCTCTTTTTTTGTAAAAAAAGAGAAAGAGAAAGAAAGAAGCAAAGAAAGAGAAAGAAAGAAGCAAAGAAAGAGAAAGAAAGAAGCAAAGAAAGAGAA
>JAFXOC010000098.1 GCA_017529085.1 Selenomonadaceae bacterium
CACGGAAGTCAGGCAATGGGGAGAATAACCCGTAAGCAAAGCGTTGTAACCTATAAAATCCACGCCTGCTTTTTCGGCTATGCGGTAGGCAGAATCCTCGTCTTGATGATATGTAATCACATCTGCGTTTTTCTCCCGTATAAGGCGTTCGGCGTTTATGGCTTCTTTCTCCTCGTTCTGCCAAGCCCCCGTCCACATAACGACAACTTTTGCGGTGGGATTTACCCGTCTTACGCCTAAGGTAAAAGCGTTGATGCCGCGATTTACCTCGGAGTTTGGCATAGCCGCCACATAACCTATGACGTTTGTCTTGGTCTGAAGCCCCGCCAACGCTCCCGCCAAATAACGCGCCTGATACATCCGCACAAAATAAGCCGTCATGTTGCGGGCGTGAACTTCCGCCGAATTTGTGGCAAATGCGATGTTTGGGTACTCCTCCACAAGCTCCCGCGCTTCTTTTGAATAAGAATAGCTGGCGAGAAAAATCATGCCCGCGCCCTCGTCGATAAGTTCGCGAATAGCCGCCGGACATTCCCCGCAATTCTCTTTTACCTTGTCGCGCACCAAAAGACGGGCGCCAAATTTATCGCAGGCGGCCTTAATGCCCTCGTACTGCGAAGCGTTCCAACCCGCTTCTCGCACGTCGCCTATGATGATAAAACCGATTTTTGCGCGCGCTTCGTCCTCCCGCTCGTCTGCAAACGTAAACGCAAAAACTGCGACGAGACATATAGCTCCCAAGCCGAGCAAAATTTTCCACAACTTAAAACCAATTCCCGAAAAACCCATGTCCGCCTCCCCGTAAAAATATCAGGGCTCTCTCAAACCTTACTTTCTTTTTTCTCTTTCTTTTTTGAAAAAAAGAAAGAGAAAAAAGAAAGTAACAAAGAAAAAAGAGAAAGAAAAAACTTTATCAAACTCTATTGATTAGTTTTGATACTATTACATTTTATTTTTTATATTAAAATTCTTTTTCTTTCTTTTGGTTCTTTTCTTTCTTTTTCTTATAAGAAAAAGAAAGAAAAGAACGGTTTTTAAAGGTTGCCTTTAAAACGTCCAATTCATAGACACCTGTACGCGGCCGTTTTCCTGCGTAAATTTTATGTCGGCTTTGTATT
The DNA here is from genome assembly GCA_017529085.1 of Selenomonadaceae bacterium. Taxonomy (GTDB): domain Bacteria; phylum Bacillota; class Negativicutes; order Selenomonadales; family Selenomonadaceae; genus RGIG9201. The sequence goes on from JAFXOC010000098.1 coordinate 1,119, forward strand.
TTTGAACAAATTCCGTAAGAAAAGCCATACCGACACCGCGACCGGGAACAGATGAACGGGGCATACCGTTTTTTCCTAAAATAAGCTGTGAATCCGAAAGATTAACGATTTCAAGCGAGCATTTTCCCTCTTTGGCGCTAACGACAACCGAGAGGAAACGACGTCCCGCAGGCTGCTTTTCTTCGGCTTCCACGGCGTTTTCCAATAAGTTTGAAAGCAGCGCCGCAAAATCGCGTTCGTCCGTAGACATATCTTTAGGAAGGTCTATTTTCACGTTGGGAACGATACCGAGTTTTTCAGCGCGGTTTACATAAATGGAAAGCGCCGCATTGACAAGGGGAAAATCGGAATAAAGTCTAAGGGGCGCGCCGACCAGCCGACCTTCTTGCGCCTCGATATGTTTTATCGCCGTCTTTATATCGTTTGCGGCAAGATATTTGTCCAAGCGTACATAGCTTTCATAGAGCTCATGGCTTATGGCGAGCATTTCCTGATTGCTGTTTTCCCTAAGCGCGTCGTATTCTTTCAAGGTATCGATTTGTTGGCGCATCCAAAGGGATTCTTGAACGTCGTTATCATATTGTTCCGCCTGATTTGTGGCTATGCTCATGGCTCGATAAATGAAAAAGAAAGCGATTGGAAGTCCAAGTCTTGAAATACTGTAACGCCAATCGTGCACCAGCAAATCATCCGCAATAGGCAAAGACACGCCTATAAAGATAATCATGGGCAAAAGCGACATAGGCCAACGAAAGGTTGCGGAAAATATTCGAAACGACGGAAGGAGATTCTTAAAAACAGCCCGTTCGACGGGGAGCAACACCAGAAATAACAACAAATAAACAACGGCGTGAGTGTAAGATAAATGTTCAAGTTCCAGCGATAAGTCCGCAAAACGCTCCGCCATAATCGCAGCGGTGTGAAGTATAATCGCCCAAATACATTGCATTCCGAGAACAAAAATATGAGTGGAAAACGGTCGCTTGATTATACAGACGGAAATCAAAAAATAAGGCAGCCAACCGAAGAAAATAACGGCTTTATATAAAGGCGCGCTCATTTCAAAACCTGATATAACGACAAAATTCAGACTGACGCTAAAAATTGCCCATGTAAGCAAAATTTGCCAAAGATGATTTTTTTCCTCCGACGATAATTCTGAAGAAAAAGGCAAATACCGAAGATACGCTCCGGCTGTTTGGATCATAGTGACGGCAACGGAAACAACCAAAAACGTCATCATCATAAACTCCGGTCCTCCCAACTCAGCGACAGACGCACCCAACCGTCTTTTTGCCAAAAAGATGCCTTTGCCCCGTATTTTTTTACGAAAGCGATAAGTGAAAGCATGCCCAATTCGTATTCGTCTATATCCGAATCTTTTAGGGGCCAACCGTTTTTATCAAGCGGAAAAGGCGCTTCATGCCGATTCATCAATTGAAGAGTTCCCTTTCCTTTTGCGATACGCAAAGTAAAGATTATCTCGCCTTTGCCACGGTTTTTGGTTTTTGCCGCCGTCGCCGCGCGGAGCAGCGCGTTTGACAAAAGCATCGAAAGATCGTTTTCCGAAGTGAGCCGATTGTCCGCAAGGTCAACCTGCGCCTTTACCGAGCATCCCATTTCCTCTGCGCGGCTTATGTAGAGGGACAGCGCAATGTTTAGCATTTGGGAATCCGAGTATGACACTATCTGTGTGTTTTTCAGTTTTGAGGGTTTGTCCGTCACCATCTTGCGGGCTTTTGCAAGTTCGCCCTTTTCCAGCATATCGTAAATTATGCGGTAATCTTGCTCAATTTCGCGGCGCAAAAAGGATACCTGCTCGTCGTTTTTTTTCATAAGCCGGCTGTACCCTTCCAAAGACGATAATTGCCCGCGCAAGAGCTGATGTTTTCTGTCGGCGCGTTGCCCCGAATAGAATTTTTTTGAAGCAATCAAAATATAACGATAAAAGAAAAAAAACACCAAAGGCAGAAAAATACGCGACAATCTCTCTGTCCAAGAGTGCCAAAGCCTGCCGTCGGCAAGCAAAAGCAGATGCCCGGAAAGTATTATCAGCGGCAACATGGCGATATATATGCCAAGCGGTCTTAAATCGAAAAACTCCTTAGACGGCATAAGATTTGAAAACAATCGACGCTCCAGCGGCCACGCCAACAAAGACCACAGGAGATAAAGCGAAGCGTGCGTCATAAGCACGACCTCTTCGGGACTCTCCTTCAAAAAAAGCGCGACGGCGATGTTGCTCCAATTATGTTGCAAAAATCCCCACACAGCGGACATTCCGAATACGAAAAGATGTTGTACCGCCTGCCCGCGCACAATGGAGATAAATATAACCAAATACGGAATCCATCCGAGCATCAACACGGCTTTATACGGAGCTACGGTAATCCCCATGCTGTGAAAAAGCCAACAGTAAAAAAGA
>JAFXOC010000099.1 GCA_017529085.1 Selenomonadaceae bacterium
AATGAGGAAGCGGGCTTTCTTCCTAAAAGAACAAGGTATTATCAGTCAATGATAGATCTTAACTCTCTTGATAAGGGAGATGATTACGTAAAATTAAATAAATCTGTTGTGGTTTTTATTTGTACGTTTGATCCATTCCCACGCAACAGGCGTAAAATGTATACCTTTACAAATCTTTGTCACGAACAAGATAGATTGGAACTGGGCGATGAAACGATTAAGATATTTTTAAATACAAAAGGTAAAGTAGGCGAAGTTAATGAAGATATTGGAAAGTTTCTCGCTTATGTTGAAGGCAAAAGCGCTGAGGGAGAATTTACAAAAAATGTAGCGTATAGGGTTGATAAGTTAAAGAGGCATGATGAAACGAGGTTGGAATACATGACGCTGATGATGGAAATAAACGAACAAAGACGCGATGCGTATAATATGGGCAGAAACGAGGGCAGAAACGAGGGCAGAAACGATGCTAAATTTGAATTTGCTCATTCCCTTGTGGAAAAGGAAGGTTGGAGTTTGGATAAAACTTTTGACTTTTTGGCGTTTTCACCCGAGGATAGGGTCTTGTTTAGTAAACAATTACAATGAAAAGGAGGAATAACTCATGGAAGTGCAAGTTATGAAGAACATTTTGGGGGCAAACGAGGAGACTGCCGAGAGCAACAAGAAGATGTTCGATTACGCTCACATCTACGTGTTGAATTTGATGGGTTCTCCCGGAGCCGGTAAAACCTGTCTTTTGGAGAAAACTATTAGACATTTGAAAGATAGGGTCAGATTGGCGGTCATAGAAGGGGATCTCTTCACCGATAAGGACGCGGCGAGGATTGAGAAGTTGGGCGCGCCTGTGGTGCAGATAAATACCGTGGGCGGTTGCCATTTGGACGCGGCTATGGTGGAAAAAGCCGCGGATAAACTCAATCTTGAGGAACTTGACCTTATCATAGTGGAAAACGTCGGAAATTTGGTCTGCCCCGCCGAATTCGCCGTGGGAGAAGATGAAAAAGCCGTGGTGATATCCATTACCGAAGGCGACGATAAGCCTTCAAAATATCCTCTGATATTTAAGGAATCCGCCGTATGTCTACTTAATAAAGTGGATTTATTAGAGCATTGCGATTTCAACATGGAAGGGGCGAAGAAGGATATAGCCGCCCTCCATCCGGGGATGGATATTATTGAAATTTACTGCAAGAAAGAACACGGAGTGGACGCGTGGTGCGATTGGCTCGTAAAACGGGTCGAAGCAAAAAAAGGCGGGGCAAAATGACGGAATCTCTTTACGGCGCGGAAATCACCGTGCTTGGCGTGAGGAACGTGATTTTGTCCGACGAGGGTTTCGGAGTTCGGGTTATGGAGTATTTGGCGGCAAATTACGAGTTTCCCGATAATACGCGGCTTGTGGACGGCGGGACGCTTGGGATTGAGCTTACCCAATACATAACCGGAACCAAGAAACTCTTGATACTTGACTCCATAAACAGCGGCGGCGAAAAGGGAAGAGTATTCTGTTTTAAAAACGACGATGTGCTGGCGCATTTTGAAGATAAACTCTCAGCCCACGAAGTAGGGATAAAGGACGTGTTGGCGCTTTTAAAAGTAACCGGCAAAAGTCCCGCAGAAGTAGCGGTGATAGGCACTGAACCTTACGACCTGAACCCGGGAGTAGGGCTTTCGGAAGAAATGTTAAAGTTGCTTCCGAAAGTTGTAAACGAAAGCTTAAACACGTTAAAAGAATGGGGCATAGAGGCAAAACCCAAAACAGGAAAAAAAGTAAACTTTTCACGCGTGGCCGAAGATAGGTCATAAAATTTAAAACTCCCCACCCTTTTATGGTGGGGAGTTTTTATAGAAATTATTTTAAAAAAAAGCAACCTCGAAAATCCAAGGTTGCAAAAATGAAAACTTTATGATAAAATACATCCAAGCAGTTTGCTAAACGATGGCCACGCCCCCGAAAGGGGGTGACGTTGATGAACAGGTATGACTTTGTTTACTTATTAACGGTAACGTTGATATGTCTCACGATTATCTTAGTAAAAAACTGAAAGCCGTCTAATGTTTAGCCGACACGACGGATTTTGTTTTCATGAATATTGAGGGCAGGCCATCGTTAAACCGCTCGAAAGCTCCGCTCCCACAGCGGAGCTTTTTCTTATGCACATAGTACTACATTTTATGAAAATTTGCAATAAAAATTTATTTTATTATGCGTTTGCTCCGCGCGGCTTGCAACCATAAC
>JAFXOC010000100.1 GCA_017529085.1 Selenomonadaceae bacterium
AGTTTATCGGTAGCGATTATCTTGTTGCCTACGAAATTTACCCCTTGAAAACGCGGATATTCTTGAAGATGATAGGTTACGATAACCCCTTCCGGAATATCCTCAAACGAAGGGTAAATATCCACGAAATAGCCGGTAATCATAATGGCTTCCGCGTCTTTGGAGAGTACGTTCTCCGTGAACGTATCGCCCTGACGCATAGAAATCGCGGCTCTGGCGGTAGGCATGGTTTCACTGGAACCGCCGACAAAATTAATCCCCGCGACAGTTTTGCCCTCAAATTTACGCATAGCTTCAACGATAGCGTTGTCACTTGGACGAGCGGGGTCTGAGAGCAATTCCGACAAGCTTGGCGCAGGCAGGGTACTGGGGGTTGTCAGGTCGCTGCCCGTATTGGTTTTGTTATCGGCTGTTTTTGAAGTCGTATTTTCCGATTTAGCGGTTGATTGGGTATTCGCCGCTTTTGCATCGGAAGATTTTGTATTTGCCGTTTTTGTATCGGCTGTTTTTATATCCGTTGTTTTTGTATTTGCCGCTTTTGTATCAGGCACCTTTGTGTCAACCGCTTTTGCATCGGTTGATTTTGTATCCGAAGAATTTGCAGACTGCGTAGGAACTGCGCTTTGAATTTCAGGGGCGGCGTCCGCTCCCGCGGCGCCCATACCCAAATACAACGCCAGCGCATAACTTAAAAGACGAGATTGTTTCAAAACAGGAAGCCTCCCATAATTTTTTTCTTTACAACGTTATATAATAACAGAAAACCATCTATTTTCGCAAGACTTTTCCTGCGGATTCCATTAATTTTTGCATTTCGTCGGACGGCGGCGATTGCGCATTTGCGGGCGGAGCTTCTTGAGCTTGTTTTGGCTCTGCTTTTACAGGCGCGGTATCTTCCGACTTTACCTCAGGCGCCGAATTTTTTTCTTCGACGACAAAATTCTTTTCCGCTTCGGGTACTTTTACAGGCACAGACTCTTCTTTAGTTTCTTCCGCCGATTTTTCCGCTTTAACCTCCGTGGTAGCCGTTTCGCGAATTTCTGTAGTTTCCGCTTTTTCAACCGCATTATTTTTAACAAAGTACCACGTTCCGATTGCAAGCGCAACGCCCAAAACGACAGCCGCCCAATTTATGACTAATCTCGTGCGCTTACTTAAAGGCACTCTCTCTTTTGCCCGCTGTATTTCAGCCTCCGCAAGCATAAGCTTTAAATCGCCAGAGACATCGTCCTTATTTGAAAGGGAATTATCCGCCTCTTTCAGCCAATTTACTGCCGCGCGTATGTGATTTATAAGAGTTTTTCTGTCTCGCATAACATCACCAATTATGCCAAAACTTTGAGAGCATTCCTCTGACACGCTTTATGGCGGTCTTTTGCAATCTATAAATATGCGCCGCAGTCAATGACATATCCCCCGCCACTTCCTTTACGCTCTCATCTCTCAGGTAAACTCCTTCCAAAACCGCCCGTTCCTTCAAAGGCAATCGTTCAACCGCGGAGAGCAGCTTTAACTTTATAACTTTCTGCTCCGTGAGCCGCGAAACGTCCGCTCGTTCGTCCTCCACCATCTCCACATAGGGAACGCCGTTTTGAGTTTCCGCATCCAGAAACGGCACGTCCGCAAGTCCTTCTTTTTTTATAAAATTCAACATTCTGCCACGAATCCTATGCGCGGCAAACAGCGAAAAATGAACGCCCCGTTTATAATCATAACTTTCAACGGCCTCAATAAGCCCCACGGTGCCTTCCTGCAAAATATCCGCGATAGCCTCCGCCCGCGAAAATTTTGCGCCCTCTTTTATCACCAAAGGCTGATAAGAAGCGATAAGCTTACGCCTAGCTTCCATATCCCCCTTTTCTTTCATCAGCATCCAAAGCTTAGCCTCTTCCTCCGGCTCCAGCATTTTCACATCCTCAATACTTTTTATATATTTTTCTATCACACTCTCACTTCCTGCCATAATTCACAGTTTCTATCTACTTTCTTTTCTCTTTCTTTTTTGTAAAAAAGAAAGAGAAAAGAAAGTAGCAAAGAAAAGAGAAAGAAAAAACTTTAACAAACTCGAATTCTTATTTTAGACACAATACTTTTTGTTTCCACTAAACCACTTATTAAAGTTTTTTTCTCTTTTTCTTTTGTTACTTTTCTTTTTCTTTTTTTTTACAAAAAAAGAGAAAAAGAAAAGTAAGAATTTAAAATCTAATCCTAGCCTCGACGCCGACTATGTTTGCGCCGTCTACGTGCTCGAATATGATGCCCGTGCGGTCGTCGATTTCGTAGGTTGCGCCGATAAGGTAGTTGCCGCTGCCCTTGCCCAAGCCTTGGTTATAGCGAACGAGCCATTTGTCGCTGATGTATTTTCCGGCTGACAGGCTGTAATAATCGTCGATTTCGCGGTGACGGGCAAAGGTGGAACCACTGCCATAAGTCGCCGCGAAGGAATCGAGCGCCAGCCCTTTTTTCATTTCCTTTTCAACTGTGGCTAAAGCCGTCATTTGCAATCCGGCTATTAAAATTCCCCGCATTTCTTCGGAGCCGGAGCTTTCTTTGGAGATTTTGTCATATCCCGAGCCTAAGGTGAGGAGTCTGGCAATTTCCGTCTGACTCATGGCGGGAGATGAACTCAGATATGTCTTTAACTTGTTCGTACCTAGTGGTCCCCTTAAGGCAACATATACCTCGGTTTTTCCCACATGAGTTTCGGCGAAGAAGAATACGGTGGGAAGGAAACTGCCGACTTGGTTGAAAGCCACTTCTCCGTAACGAATGTTAAAGATGTTGTTGCTTACCTTCACCGTACCGCCTCTATGCACCTCGATTGTACCGCCCGGCAGTGGGAATCTCGTAGAACCTTGCATTGAAGCCGTGCCGCTAAAGTACATATCAAAGAGTTGCGCTTCGTATAAGTGGACGCGTTTTCCGAAGTTTAAGTTGAGATTTAAAAGAATTTCGGGCATCGGAGCGTCCGATTCGGGGATAACGGGCACGGAAATCTGGGCGTATTCGGTGTCTACATGACCCGATATTCTTGGAACAATACGACCGTCTTGTTCGGTTTTACCTTGATCGAAGGTAAGTTGTCCCGAAAGAGGTCCCGTAAAGTATTCGCTTTCAATTTGAAGTTTATTGAAATCAAGATCTACCAAAAAGTTTATGGGAGCGTTTTCATTTTCTTGAAAAATTAATTTTCCAGTTGCGTCGTAACTACCGGTTCCGATCTTGCCGGAAAGGTTTTCCAAGAGAATTTCCCTGCCCTTTCCCATAACGGAAAGTTCCATTTCCGTTATGGGTTTTCTTATGCGTTTTAACTTTACGCTGCCGTTTTTAACCACAAAATTTCCCGTCACCTCGGGACGTTTTAAAGTGCCGGTAAGCGTTATATTGCCGTCGGTCTCGCCCATGCCCCATTCCACTTCTTTGGAAAGAGCGGGGATAAGGCTTAAATCCGCATCGTCAAGATGAACGGTTAAATTCATGCTGTCCTCTTTATTGACGGATTTATCTTTAAAGAGCGCCGCTATGGGGACAGTTCCCTTTGCGCTGGCTTGATAATGCTTGTCGCTTACGTTTTTATCCACCATTAAATCTTTTACGTTTAATATGCCTTTGTCAAGGGCAAAAGTCCCCGTGAGAGAATCAAAAGTTGCGCCTAATACTCCGCCGTTTGCGATATGAATGGTCATATCCGCTGCGGGATTATGTATATCGCCCCTAAAAGAAGCGTTAAGATTTGCGCTGCCCACTACGTTTGCGTCCGAGCCGGCAAGTTTAGCGATAAGCCCCATGGAAATATCCTTAGCGGATAAATTGCCGGATATGCCGCCTTTAGGAGTGATTAAGACAGAACCCGCCATTTCTCCTTTTTCGCCCTCAAAGCCCGAAAATCTTTCCACATTAAAGGCTTGAGGATTTGCGAGAATGCGAAGCATAACGTCGTGAATTGGGTAGCCCGCCAAAGTTCCGCTTTTTATGGTGCCGTCAAGACGGGTTTGCGGTTCGTTTAAAGTTCCCGTGGTGACAACGCTTGCGTCAAGCGCGCCTGTTAAAGGAAACGACTTGTTGTTGGCAATCGCCATCAAAGAAGCTATGTCACCGCTTACAATGTTTAATCTTCCGTCGATTTTATTCTGCGGAATGTTTGCAACCAAATTCAACACATACGCGCCGCTCTTGTCATCAAAACCTAAATCTTTCACCGTTAAGACATCGTCGGCAAATTGCGCAACGCCACGAATATCACTGATAGTCACGCCGTTTAACGTCAATTCTTCCGATTCGACTCTCGCCATAAATACGGGCCTATCCGTTGTTCCCGTGAGTTTCCCCGATAAACTTCCAACGCCTTCGGCTTTATAAGGAAATTTATGCTCAATTCGCCGCATATCTATGCTAGACGCGTCTATATCCAAATTTAGCGCGCGAGTTTTTACGTTTATCGTTCCGCCCGCAGTCAAATCTAACAACGGCATTTCCAAGCGGAAATTGTCAAGGTTTAA
>JAFXOC010000101.1 GCA_017529085.1 Selenomonadaceae bacterium
AAAAAACTTTAATAGGCTTTGATTTTAAGTTTTTACTATTTTTTCTTTTCTATATTATATTTTTTTAAGAGGTGATATGATGGCTTATTATCAAGAAGAGATTGAGTGCGCGTCTCCGGAAACTATCAAAGGTATTCAGGAAGAAAAGTTTTTGAAGCAAGTGCGACACGTTTGGGACAATGTGCCGTATTACAGAAAGAAAATGGAGGAAAAGGGCGTTTTTGTTGACGATATTAAATCTATGGCGGATATATCGAAACTTCCCTTTTTGTCGAAAGCGGATTTAAAGGTGGCTTACCCCTACGGACTTTTGGGCGTTCCTCTCTCCGAATGCGTGCGTATTCATTCCACATCCGGAACGACGGGGAAACGGGTAATCGCATTTTATACGAAAGAAGACATCGACCTTTGGGACACTTGCTGCGCCAGAGCGATTGTAGCGGCGGGCGGCACGAAAGACGATGTTGTCCACGTCGCTTACGGCTACGGACTCTTCACGGGTGGCGCGGGGCTTGACGGCGGTTCTCATAAATTAGGTTGCTTAACCGTGCCGGTTAGCTCGGGAAATACCGAGCGGCAGATTTTGTTTATGATGGATTTAAAGGCTACGATTTTGGCGTGTACCCCAAGTTACGCCGCATATTTGGCGGAAAGTTTGTCGGAAATGGGATATGGTCCCGACGATATTCCTTTGAAGGCGGGAATTTTCGGCGCGGAGGCTTGGTCTGAAGAAATGCGTCGCGATATAGAAGCGAAACTCGGCATCAAGGCTTACGATATTTACGGATTGACGGAATTATCCGGTCCCGGCGTATCCTTTGAATGTTCCGCTCAAGGCGGTATGCACATAAACGAAGATCATTTCTATGCGGAGATAATCGACCCCGATACGGGCGAAGTGCTGCCGGAAGGCGAATATGGCGAGCTTGTGTTTACGGCTCTCGACAAAAAAGCGTTCCCGCTGCTTCGCTATCGTACCCGCGATATTTGCCGATTAACCAGAGAAAAATGCTCCTGTGGGCGCACTTTTATCCGTATGGCGAAACCCAAAGGCAGAAGCGACGATATGCTTATCATAAGAGGCGTAAACGTGTTCCCGAGCCAGATAGAAACCGTGCTTATGAAAGAAGGCTATGCGGCTAACTATCAGATTATCGTTGACAGGGTGAAAAATACCGATACCCTTGACGTTCATGTAGAGCTTATGCCCGAAATGTTTACGGACAGTATAAGCGATATAGACGAGCGTCGCCGCGCCTTGGAGACGGGTATTCACAATATCTTGGGCATCAAGGCGAAAGTCACCCTTGTTGCGCCAAAGACCATTCAAAGAAGTGAAGGCAAGGCTGTTCGAGTCATAGACAAACGTAAGATTTAAGGAGGCGATTTCATGAGCGCAAAACAGATATCGGTGTTTTTGGAAAACAAACCCGGCACGTTAAAGAAGATGACTGCGGCTTTAAGCGAAGCCAAAATAAATATTAGGGCATTGTCTGTAGTGGACACAAGGGATTTCGGCATTGTGAGGATGCTTGTAAACGATACGTTTAACGCGACAAGCGTGTTGAATGAAGCGGGATTTATAACTTCACTCAAAAAAGTTTTGGTTTACGAGATACACGATGAAGCGGGAAGTTTGGACAGTGTTTTGGAGAAGTTTGAAGACCTCAACATTAACATTGAATATATGTACGCCTTCGCGGGAAAAAGGGGCGCGTACATGGTTTTCCGCGTAGCAAAAGCGGAAGAAGCGGAAGCGTTTTTGAGAAAAAGCGGCTTGCACTCGCTCTCCGACGAAGATATGGCGGGAGTGTGAAATAAAAAATCCTCAAAGGTTTAAGCCTTTGAGGATTTTTTATATGTTGTTAAAGAGCCTATTTTTCATTTAAACAAAAATCAACTGCGTTTCTTACTTTTAAAATACATATCCGCGGCTACTGTTGCCCATAGTACCAAGCCTTTGACCACGCGCTACACATCAAATGATCGGTCTAAAAGAGACATACCGTTATTTAAAACTTCCATTATAAGAGCGCATACTACCGCACCCGTAACTGTTCCGGTGCCGCCGGCAACTGCGGTACCGCATATGTAACATGAGGCGATGGCATCCATTTCAAACACATATCCGGCTTTGGGCATTGTCGAAGCGTTGCGCATCGAGAGAATTATCCCGGCAAGACCTGCCAAAAGCCCCATGTTGGTGTAAATCCAAAACATAACGCTGTCGATGAGTTCTTTTTGAACGTTGCTCTTGTCAACCGTAACTGGGGTGCAGATATAGAAAACACCATGAGCTTGCGATTGTTGTAAGACGTTTTGTCATTGATTTTCGGCTCTTTGCCCTAAAGAACGGATTGAACCACATTTACACATATATCGGAGAGTATGCGCGTATTGTACTTTTCAACAAAAATTGTACACAAAATCA
>JAFXOC010000102.1 GCA_017529085.1 Selenomonadaceae bacterium
CGACGATAGTAATAAATTCCTATCGCCATCATACATCCGATATATAGTACGAATGTATTTATAATGATAAGATTATGCGTCAAATCAAGTCCTCCAATCAATAGGAAATATTTGATATAAAAAACCACGGTTATTATAAATAAAGAATCTGTAAAAAGCAAGAAATATTTTATTGACAGAAATATCGGTAAAGTTCGGAAAATCAGAAAGATTCATAAAAATTTTTAAAGGAAATTGTAAATCAAAGTCGAATTTGTTAAGTAAAAGCGGGGAGGGGGAATTTTTATGCGCGAAATTTTCAGGTACAAGACAAAGAATATTTTATATTTTACGGGAGAATTTGAAGAGGACGAAGAGGATAAAAAAAAGAAGGAAAAGGGAAAAAAAGCCGCGGTTGCTTCTCAAGATGTCGGGCTTAGCCCCGAAGAACTGGCGATTGTTGAACATTCAAAGAGCGATAATCGCATTTCGGACAGTGTGGCGGATTTGGTAGCGATGGCTGAAGGCGGCGAAGCGCTTTTGACTGACGAACAAAGGCGTATTGTGGAAAGTTCGAAAAGCGACAACAGAATTTCCGATAGTGTGGCTGATATCGTAGCGCATAACGTGTGAGCTTAAAATGCACTAATTCCGAATTTTTCCCGTTGTAAGGAAAAATTTCGTACGTCGGCGTTTCAACAAGACTGGATGACTGCTCCTAAAAACGGGAGCAGTTTTTTTACATTGTTTTCACAATAAAAAAAGGATATTTTATACATTATGACGAAATTTACATAAAACATAAAATAATTTTGAGGTGAGAATATGCTTAGGTTTATGACGGCGGGGGAATCTCACGGTAAGACTTTGACAGGCATTTTGGAGGGACTTCCGGCGGGACTTAAAATCGACATTGACAGTGTAAATCACGAGTTAGAGCGTCGTCAGGGAGGTTATGGGCGCGGCGGGCGCATGAAGATTGAAAGCGATACGGCTGAAATTGTTTCGGGAGTTCGATTTGGAGAAACAATCGGAAGCCCGATTACAATTTTGATAAAAAACCGCGACCATGATAATTGGCTAAAGAAAATGGCGGCGTTTGGTGAACCGTATGGCGAAAAGGTCACGGCGGTGCGTCCGGGTCACGCGGATTTAAATGGCGTATTAAAATATGACAGAAAAGACGCGCGAGATATTTTAGAGCGTTCGAGCGCTCGCGAAACAGCTATGCGCGTTGCTGTCGGAGCAATTTGTAAAAATTTTTTAGAGGTTTTTGGTATAAAGATTTTTTCTCATGTAATTAATTTAGGTGGAATTTTAGTTGATAAAAACAACCTCAATTTTAGTAAATTACCGAAGAATGATTCTGAGCTAAATGCGCTTGATTCCGAAGCCGAAATTAAAATGAAAGCAAAGATTGACGAGGCGAAGAATAACGGCGATACGTTGGGCGGCGTGTTTGAGATTATTATAAAAGGCGCGCCCGTTGGGCTTGGCAGTCATATTTCATTGGAAAATCGTCTGGACGCAAAATTTGCCGCTGCGCTTATGTCGATACAAGCGATTAAGGGAGTAGAAATCGGAGAGGGTTTTGAACTGGCGAATTTGCCGGGGAGTCTTGCGCATGACGAAATTTTTTTGGACGACGAGGGCAAAATTTTTAGAAAAACCAATCGCGCGGGCGGTATTGAAGGCGGTATGACCAACGGGGAAGATATAGTTTTGCGTTGTGCCATGAAACCGATACCTACTCTTATGCAACCCCTTAATTCAATAAATATAGAAACTAAATCCGCAATAAAAGCGTCCAAGGAAAGAAGCGACGTAACCGCTGTTCCTGCCGCGTCCGTCGTTGGGGAGGCTATGTCGGCTTATGTAATGGCGGGAGCGATTTTAGAAATGTTTGGCGGCGCGGTTATTACGGATACTCTGCAAAATTACCGCGCTTATGTTTCGCGAATTAATGCAAGGTGGAGCCTATGAAAAACGTAGTACTGATAGGTTTTATGGGTACGGGTAAGAGCAGTGTGGGGCGTACCCTTGCCGTTCGTTTAGGCGCAGCTTTTATAGATATTGACGAAGCTATCGAAACAAAATGCGGCATGACTGTTTCCGAGATATTTCAAAAATACGGAGAAGATTATTTCAGGAAATGCGAAAAGGAAGTAACTTTTGAAGTCGCAAGCCGTAAAAATACGGTTATAGCAACCGGCGGCGGTACGGTAAGAGATGAGGAAAATCGAAAGGCATTATCAGAAAGCGGTTTTATAATCGCCTTAACCGCAAGCGTAGAAGTAATCGCGGAACGCACCGCAAAAGAGGGAACGCGCCCGTTACTTGAAGGACTTTCCATAGAGGAACGGGAAGAGAAAATAGCGAAACTGTTGGACGAACGCAGGGGAATTTATGAAAATGCGGATTATACGATAGACACGGGAGAACTTTCACCTTTGCAGGTAGTGGAAGATATTTGCCGTTTTTTGAGGATGAGGAGGGGCTGATGTGGAGAAAATCAGCGTTGACGTTGGATATAAAAATTACGATGTAATTTTGGGAAGCAATATTTTAGACGAAATGGAAAATTTTTTGAGGTGTAAAAAATATTCCGATAAGGTTTTAATTATCAGCGATACGAATGTTTTTCCCATTTACGGCGAAAAAATCTCCGAGGTTTTCAAAAAAGCCGGTTATATGCCCTTAAGTCACGTTGTCCAAGCGGGCGAGAGCGCAAAATGTCTCAACTTTGCCAATGACATATATACGAAAGCGATAGGGGAGAGGCTTGACAGAAAATCCCTTATAGTGGCGTTAGGCGGCGGAGTAGTGGGGGATTTGGCGGGTTTTGTCGCCTCGACTTTCCTTCGCGGAGTACCTTTTATACAAATTCCTACCACTCTTTTGGCGGCGGTGGACTCAAGCGTTGGCGGCAAGGTGGGAATAAATCACCCGTTGGGGAAGAATTTAATCGGCGCATTTTATCAGCCGGATGCGGTATTTATAGACGTAACCTTCTTAAAAACGTTGCCTAAGAGAGAAGTTCGAACGGGATTCGGGGAAATTGTCAAATACGGAATAATAGGAGATGAAAACTTTGTTTCGTATTTAGAGGCAAACTCCGCAAAGATTTTAGATGTGGACGAAGACATTTATATAAAAATCATATCAAAATCCGTTAAGGCAAAGGCAGACGTTGTGATGAAAGACGAAAAAGAAGGGGATTTAAGGCGGATTTTAAATTTTGGGCATACGGTAGGCCACGCTGTCGAAAAGGAGACGGGGTTTAAAAAGTACAACCACGGCGAGGCTGTAGCGATAGGCATAGTCGCAGCCATGAAGATTGGCGAGATATTAAAATTGACCGATAGTGAAGATACTTCAAGAATAGAAAATCTGCTTAA
>JAFXOC010000103.1 GCA_017529085.1 Selenomonadaceae bacterium
AACCTTAGCATTTCTTCCGTCTATATAAATAAAATCGTTTCCGCATCCTTGCCACTTCGAAAATTTCATAGTATCACCTTTAATACAAAATGTTGTAATGTGTACTTATTCTATAAAAAAATTTTTTTCCCTTTTTATGATTATTATTAAATCAAAAAACTGTTGCTTTCGCAACAGTTTTCGTTAAAACTTAAACATTCTCTTCCATCCGCATCAACAAAAAAACATAATCAGAAAGGCGGTTCATGAAAATCCCGTCAACGTCATGTACCGATTCGGCTTCTTTCAAAGTCAAATATTCCCGCTCGGCGCGTCTTAGAATTCCTCTGGCAAGGTCTAATGCTCCGCCGCCCTTTGTATTTCCGGATATGATGAAACATTTTAACGGTGGAAGTTTACCCTCAATTTCGTCCATTTCCCTTTCAATTTGTTCGATGTGAGCAGACATTATCATGGGCTCTTGATTTAAACTCGCCAAATCCGCCATTAAAAGCGGCAACAACTTTTGAAACGCAAAAATTTTTTCCTTTACTTCAGCTTTCTCGGACAGACCGCGAGCCAAGGATAATGCTCCCGCCGCTTCGTCTACTGCGCCGTATGCGGATACTCGGAGAGAATTTTTCTTGACCCGCTCGCCGGTATATAGTCCCGTTTCGCCCTTATCTCCCGTTTTTGTGTATACGCTCATATCTATTCTCCAAAGAATATGTTGATTTCACGCTTGGCATTTTCGGGACTGTCTGAAGCGTGTACCGCATTTCTGCTGCCGTTTTCCGCGTAAAGCTTTCTTATGGTGCCTTCCGCCGCATCTTTGGGATTGGTCTTGCCGTTTATCTCCCGCACCCTTTTTATTGCGTCCTCACCCTTTAAAATCATGGCGACTATGGGACCGCTCGTCATGAAACCTTCAAGATCGCTATAATATGGACAATCTAAATGTTCAACGTAATGCTTTGCCGCAAGTTCCTTTGTCATGGTGAGCATCCGCATTGCCGTAATTTCAAGGTCGTTTGTTTCGTATATCTTTATAATATCCCCTATATGTTTTTTCCTTACTGCATCGGGTTTTATCAGCACCAGCGTTTCTTCAATCATTTACTTTTCCCCCATATTCTTTAGATACTTCATTGCGACTTCGTGATAGTCAATCGCAGACTCTTTCATCGCCTCTATTTCGTCATCACGAAGAGCGCGTATAATCTTTGCGGGATTGCCGTATACAAGACAGTTGTTAGGTATTTTTTTATATTGTGTGAGAAGCGTTCCTGCGCCTATTATGCAGTTTTCGCCGATTTCTGAGTAGCCAAGCACGATTGAGCCCATTCCTATCAGACAATTATTCCCGATATGCCTGCAATGTACGAGCGCATTATGACCTATGGTGACATAGTCGCCGATTTCGGTGGGCGAATCTCCCATGACATGAATAACAGCCCCATCTTGAATGTTTGTGTATTCGCCGATTTTTATGGGTTGCAAATCGCCTCTGACAGTTGCTCCGAACCAAATGCTTGCGCCTTTTTTTATCTCCGCATCGCCAATGACGGCGGCGTTCGGCGCAATAAACACATCCTCAGCTATTTTTGGCTCCTTACCGTCATACCCCATAATGATACCCAAAACAATCGCCTCTTTCAATCCTGATAAAGTTTCCCAAGATGGGCAACGGAATTTATCGCTATGACAGTCCATTTGCCCTTCTTATATTTAAGCACATTTATGCATGTGTTCGCCTGCTTTATCTGCTGGCTTGCCTTTATGTCCGCTCCCAAAATCTTGCTTATGAAAACCATATTTCCTTTTGAATGACCGCCTACAAAGACGGTTTTCCCGGGATATTTTTTTACAATATCTTCTATCGCAGCAACATACCTAGCCTGTAGTTCCACATAAGTTTCGCCGCCGGGCAAGCTGTAGTTCCAGGGTTCTTTATCGTATTTTCGGTAAATCTCGGGCTCCTTCTTTTTCATTTCCTTCTTATATAATCCCGCCCAAGACCCGCAACTTATTTCTTTCAGGCGATCGTCGGTATAATCCACTTTCATACCGTGAGCTCTCGCGCATTTTTCCGTCGTAACGAAAGCCCTTTTTAAGGGACTTGCCACAAAAGCGTCTATATGTATGTTTTTAAGCCCTGCGGCGAGCAAATCCGCTTGATGAAGTCCATCGGCGTTTAAGGGGACATCCATCTGCCCCTGAAATTTATCTTGAATATTGTAATCGGTTTCGCCGTGACGCGCCAAAATAATAATCGTTGACGGCTCTTTTGCGGCTTCAATCGGAAACGCTACAAAAAGGCTGATAATAAGTATTGAAAATATACGCGCAAAATTCAATTTTTTCATCAATTATCCAAACCCCCTCAGGAAATCTCCCTCATATTTTCTACATCAACACCTGTTTTTCCTTCCTTTTCGTTAATATTTTCACATAAAAAATGTTGTCTCTCTCGAATATGGAAATTTTTAATCGCTCTTGAAAGCGCGACTTAATAATGATAGAATTGCATTAAAGGAGATGATGCGCGTGAGAGCAACCGATACGGAAACCAAAGCGTATTTATCAAATAAGGAACGTTTCGCTGACGCTTTTAATTTCTCCATTTACGA
>JAFXOC010000104.1 GCA_017529085.1 Selenomonadaceae bacterium
AAATAAACGATTGGTCAGAAAAACGCTTTCTATTCCATGTTAATTGAATAAAGAGGCGATAATATGAATTTACAAGAGGTCGCCAGACTCATACAAGGTTTAAGAGCGTTAGGCATAGACGCGGACTCTATCAATGAATTTATATTCTGGATGGAATCCGGCGACGGCGAACACTTGCCTAAGAAAAACCAAGAAACCAAAAACTAAGAAAAACGTTGTTAAAGTTTTTTCTTTTCTCTTTTTCTTTGTTACTTTCTTTTTCTCTTTTCTTTTTTACAAAAAAGAAAAGAGAAAAAGAAAGTAAGAAAACTAACATATAGTCGCAAAGGAAAAAATATGAACATAAGCGAAAAGATATTGGCGAAACACGCCGGGCGGGACAAGGTTGCGCCCGGCGAGATAGTTACCTGCAAGCTTGATATGGTGCTTGCCAACGACGTTACCGCGCCGCCCTCCATTAAGGAGTTTGAGAAAATAGGCAAACCCGTTTTCGATAGGGAAAAGATTGCGCTTATCCCCGACCATTTCCAGCCCGCGAAGGATATTAAGAGCGCGGATTTGGCAAAGGCCGTAAGGGATTTTTCGAGGAAACACAAGCTGAAATATTATTTTGAAGCGGGTCGAGTGGGTATAGAACACGTCATACTTCCCGAAATGGGGATAGTGGGACCGGGTATGCTCACCATCGGCGCGGATTCTCATACCTGCACTTACGGCGCGGTGAACGGATTTTCAACGGGTGTCGGCACCACGGATTTGGCTGTGGGTATGGCGACGGGCGAGGCTTGGTTTAAAGTGCCCGAAACCATTGAAGTGAGATTAACGGGGAAAAAAGCGAAAAATATCACGGGTAAAGACGTTATACTGACGCTTATCGGCAAAATCGGCGTTGACGGCGCGCTTTACAAGGCGTTGGAGTTTACCGGCGACGGCGTGAAAGAGCTTACCATGACGGATAGGTTCACCATTTCCAACATGGCGATAGAAGCCGGCGCGAAAAACGGCGTGTTCCCCTTTGACGAGGTTACGAAGGAATACGTCGAAGGCAGGGTAAAAACCCCTTGGGAGCCTGTGCTTCCCGATGCCGATGCTAAGTATTCGGAAACGGTTGAGATAGATTTGTCAAAACTTCGCCCCGTTGTGGCGTTCCCCCATTTGCCCGAGAACACAAAGGCTGTTTCAGATATAAAGGAGCCTATAAAAATTCAGCAAGTAGTTATCGGTTCATGCACCAACGGGCGGCTTGAAGATTTAAAAATCGCCGCCGACGTGTTAAAGGGACATAAAGTTCACGATGACGTCCGCGCCATCGTTATCCCCGGCAGTCAGTGGGTCTATAAAGAGGCAATGCGCCTTGGCTACCTTGAGACGTTCATCGACGCGGGTTGCGTTGTGAGTACCCCCACCTGCGGCCCTTGCCTTGGCGGGTACATGGGCATCTTATCCGCAGGCGAGCGTTGCGTATCCACCACCAACCGCAATTTCTTAGGCAGAATGGGACACGTTGAAAGCGAAGTTTATTTGGCGAGTCCATACGTGGCGGCGGTTAGCGCAATCATGGGCGAGATAGCGGAGGAGGTAAAGTAATGGCACAGCTACAAGGCAAAGTCTGGCGGTACGGCGACAACATCGACACAGACGTTATTATCCCCGCGCGTTATCTAAACTCTTTCGATCCCAAGGATTTAGCCGCGCATTGTATGGAGGACATCGACAAGAGTTTCTCCCAAAACGTTAAGGCGGGCGATATAATGGTGGGCGGCAAAAACTTCGGTTGCGGCTCTTCCCGCGAACACGCCCCCGTAGCCATAAAAGCTTCAGGCGTTCCCGTTATAATAGCCGCAAGTTTCGCGCGAATTTTTTATCGCAACGGTATAAACATCGGTTTACCACTCCTCGAAATCGGCGACGAAGTTGAAAAAATCAAAGCGGATCACATCCTTAAAATCGACACCGCCACAGGCGAAATCGAAAACCTCACCACCGGCGACAAATTCAAGGCTCAGCCCATGCCCCCATTCGTCGAAGAAATCAGCAAAGCCGGCGGGCTTATCAATTATATTAAGAATAAATAAGGAGAACGTATGAAGAAGATATTGGTTATACCGGGAGACGGTATAGGGACGGAGATAACGGAGTCTGCCGTTGAGGTGTTGAAGAAGGTTGACGATAAGTTTTCGTTGGGGTTTAGTTATGAGTATAAGGACGCGGGCGGCGCGGCTTACGATAAATTCGGAACGCCTTTGCCCGAGGAAACTCTGGAGGCTTGCAGAAATTCCGACGCGATACTTTTCGGCGCGGTAGGCGGTCAGAAGTGGGACAGCTTAGACCCGTCTTTAAGACCCGAAAAAGCGCTTTTGGGCATTAGAAAAGCTATGGGACTTTACGCCAACATTCGCCCCGTGAAGATTGCGGACGCATTGGTCGACTATTCGCCTTTAAAGAAAGAACTCGCAAAAGGCGTTGACCTCGTTATAGTCCGCGAACTCGTCGGCGGCATATATTTCGGCGAACGCTGCGAATCGGAGATGGTGAACGGCGTTGAGAGAGCTTGGGACACCGAAAACTATTCCGTGCCCGAAGTTGAGCGCATTACAAAACTTGCCTTCGATATGGCGAAACTTCGCCGCAAAAAGGTTACTTCAGTTGATAAAGCGAATATCTTAGCCACGTCAAGACTATGGCGGCGCACGGTAAACAAGATGGCGGAAGCCGAAAAAGACCTGACCGTAGACCACCTTTACGTTGACAACTGCGCCATGCAGCTTGCGGTCAATCCCGCCCAATTCGACGTTATAGTGACGGGCAATATGTTCGGCGACATTCTTAGCGACGAAGCCGCCGTCGTGGGCGGTTCTTTAGGTATGCTCCCTTCCGCTTCAATAGGCGAACTTACCAGCTTCTACGAGCCTATCCACGGCTCTGCCCCCGACATAGCGGGCAAAGGCATCGCCAACCCAATGGCGACTATCCTTTCCGCCGCCATGATGCTTAGATATTCCTTTAACGCCGAAGAAGCCGCCAAAGCAATAGAAAACGCCGTCGACCAAACACTTGCCGACGGCTTCCGCACCCCCGACCTCTGGAAAGAAGGCTTCACCAAAGTCAACACCCAAGAAGCCACCGAAAAAATCATCGAAAGAATTTAACTATTGGGGTGAAAGTATGACAGGAGCAGAAGCGGTTGTTGAAGTGTTGGTAGAGAATGGGACAGAGTTTGTGTTTGGGTATCCGGGAGGAATGATACTGCCGCTTTACGATGCGTTTTATTCGGATAAGCGAGTGGAAGAGATTTTGGTGACGCATGAGCAGAATGCGGCTCATGCGGCTGACGGATATGCGAGAGCTTCGGGGAAGGTCGGAGTGTGTATTGCAACGTCGGGACCGGGCGCGACTAATTTGGTTACGGGGCTTGGCACGGCGTTTATGGATTCTATCCCCGTTGTCGCCATAACGGGACAGGTTGATACGACTTTACTGGGCAGGGACGCTTTTCAGGAAACGGATATACTTGACGTTACCATGCCTATCACGAAGCATAATTATAAGGTGAAAAGCCCGAAAGATTTGGTGAAGATTTTGCGGGCGGCGTTTAAGATAGCGAAAAGCGGCAGACCCGGCCCAGTGCTTGTGGATATTCCTCGGGATATTTTCTTCATGGACGTGGATTTTGAGGAATTGAAGGAAGATACGAAGGAGAAGGCGGAGCCGGACGCGGACTTTTTAATCTGCGCGGCGGAAGCGGCGGAGGAGATTGCGAAAGCCAAACGCCCCTGCGTTATAGTGGGCGGCGGCGTTGTGTCTGCGGGAGCTTCAAAAGAAGTCGTCGCTTTTATCGAAAGGTTTAACCTGCCCGTTGTGCATACGTTGATGGGATTGGGCGGCGTGCCTCGTTCGCATCGCCAATCCTTAGGTTTTGCGGGTATGCACGGGAAAAAGGCGGCAAATCATGCGGTCGCCGCGGCGGACTTGATTATAGCGTTGGGCAGTCGCTTCGGAGACAGACAAACCGGCGCTATCAGCAAATATACGAAGAACACGAAATTTATTCATATAGACATCGACCCCGCAGAAATCGACAAGAACGTTGCGGGAAGTTTGGGGCTTGCCGGCAATATGAAAGTTATACTGAAACTTTTAATGCGGCAAAATCCTCAGAGCGATTTAACAGAGTGGTGGAAACAAATTCGCGAATGGGAATCGGAATACGACTACGACTATCACGTTGACCGTTTAACGGTGCCTTGGGCGATGAACCAAGTTGCGAAAGCCACGAAAGGCAAACCGTTCGCCTTCGCAACCGACGTTGGACAACATCAGATGTGGGCGGCGCTTCATCTTGCAATCGAAGAACCGCGCACTTGGCTGACCTCGGGGGGCTTAGGCACAATGGGCTTCGGGCTTCCCGCCGCCATGGGCGCTCAAGTTTATTACGGCGACAGTCGCCGCGTTGTCCACGTTGCGGGTGACGGCGGCATTAAAATGACGGGCAACGAATACTACACCATAGCTCGCAAAAACCTTCCCATTATCTCCATCATTGTCGACAACACCAGTCTCGGCATGATTCGCCAGCTTCAAACGGTACTCTACAACGAACACTATATCGCCTGCGAATTTGACTACCAAATGGACTACGTTATGTACGCCAAAAGT
>JAFXOC010000105.1 GCA_017529085.1 Selenomonadaceae bacterium
CAATGCTTGTGCCGAAGCTTTCGCCTACATAGTAGGTTATAAGGGAAGCCAACATCGCGCCTAGGATAATACCGACGATTGATACAATCGTTCTTGGGGTTCTGCCCATATTTACACTCACCTTTCGTCTATAACCAAGTTTATGTTAAATAGCATTGGTGTCGCCGCAGATAGCGCTGAACTTTTTAAGGATTCAAGCACATGATTTAGATGTGTCGTCTTTGAGCCGTCGAAATTGTTTGGGTCTATATCCACGTTTGCCATGCTCCAAGCGTTCACCCAAGGAGGAAGCGCGTAATTTTTGGCGTTGGGATAAATCCTGACATTTATGAGGTTGATTTTACCTTTAGCCAATAAGTTTTTAGGTTTAAAATCAAGATGAACCTTGTATTCGTTTTCTCCGACATTTTCAAGCGAAACCTTCGCTTCATCCATGTTTAGGGATTTTTCCCATTCGCCGCCTTCGTTCATGGCGAAACCTTGAGCTTCTATCACAGCCGATTTCATATCTATCGCGGCAGCGCCGAAAATAGGTTGATACTTAAACGGTACGGAAAATTTTACTTCCTTCTTTTTATCGCTGATGCCAAACTCCCTCATGGATGCGTCGTCTAATTTTAATGATGTCACTTTGTATAAATTTTTAGCTTCGTCGGTATATTCCGCTTTCGAAAAATCGTAAGCGCCTTCGGTCAAGCGTTCGGACAAAAGCATAAAGCCCATCTCGTTTTGTATCGTCACCCTTGATTTAAAAAGTTCCGTAAACTCTCTGACTTTCTGTTCTTTGCCCATAACAATGAGGTAAAAAGGACGAAATCTTGCGGGATCGTCGCCGCTGTTGTAATTGTACTTCATGGCGTTTAGACCGACGTCGAAAATATCGCCGTAAAACGGGTTCTTAATTCCGATAACCGCAACCGCCAAATGCTTTGCAAAATACTTATCTTTCAGCTTCTTCGTAACGTTGCTCCAATCGGCGTCGCTTTCAAAAAGATCGGTGATAATAACAGATAAATGCTCTTCGTTTGCAGCGTCAACCACGTTATGCACAGCCGTGATAAGCTCCGTATAAGGCGTAGGCGAGCTAAACGCTCTATGTTCCCTGCCTTCCAATTTCGTCACGGTTTCGCCGAATTTGTAGAAGGAAACCTCTCCCATGCTGTCGCCTATATCGGTCAAAAAATCCGGCAGAGTTCTGTATAAATTCCCGTTCGCTAAGGTTGTGTACCCCTGCATTGAAACCGTAGCGTCCATGTATACGTCTACGGGAATCTGCCCGTCTGCGGCAGTTTCCGCAGTCGCTATCTCCGCAGGCGCGGAAATGTTTATCGCTTGTTTACCCCCGCACGCCGAAAGCGTGACGGAGAGAAGCAACATAAGGCAAAAAACAATGTTTCGCCGACATAAATTCTTCATAAAATTCCTCCCAAAAAAGACAAAAGGCGGAAGAGATACTTCTCCCGCCTGTACTTTCACTTTGTATCAACCGCTATGTCAAGTTCCACAATCTGCCCCGCCAAATCCATCTCAACAGTCAAATACTGGGCGTCGCTTATCTTTATCTGAAAACTTTCGCCAATCGATAGACTAGGAGTAGATATATCAACTTCATAGCCCATGCCCGTTATGTTTGTGGCGGCGGTGGCGGTGAGCATATTGCTCATCTCGGAAATCGCGCTCTGCGCCATAGCGTCGAAATCGCTCACCGGCATCCCCATCATCATGGTTGAGGCGATGAATTTCGCCGTGTCGGTGGACATATTGTATACAACGTTGCCTCGAATTTGTTTTGTAAACCCGACAACAACTGCGACTCCCCTGCTTACCGCGTTCTTTTCTCTCACATAAAGTTTTGCCCGCTTAGGTTCTGCGAACCCCATCTGCGGCATAACGGAAGTAAAAGCATCCACGAAAGGATTTACCAATTTTGCATCCATCCTATCAATCTCCTTCCGCGAATCCTACGCTTAAATAAACTTCGCCGATTCTTGTCTTTGCCGTTAATTTAATGTAATAAGTTTTGGGCTTGCAATCCTTATATTCGTTCCCACAATCGTCCCCGGCGGCGTTATTCTAAGCTCCTTATCCTTAAACACATCGTTTACG
>JAFXOC010000106.1 GCA_017529085.1 Selenomonadaceae bacterium
TTAAGAGATGGAGGTAAACTTCTTTCTTTTTCTCTTTTCTTTTTTGTAAAAAAGAAAAGAGAAAAAGAAAGAAGCAAAGAAAAAGAGAAAAGAAAAAACTTTAACAAACGTGAACTTTCAGTTTGTATAAAAACTTTGAAGTTAAGTTTTATTAAAGTTTTTTTCTCTTCTTTCTTTTGTTTCTTTTCTTTCTTCTCTTTTTTTACAAAAAAAGAGAAGAAAGAAAAGAAAGAATTTTTCGAGGACTACATGAAAAAAAACAATAAATTAGACCAATATTTTGCTAATATGATAGGCGAAGAATGGTTTCAAGTGCCGGGGCTTGGACTTGTTGTCTATAAGGGTGGGGAAGAAGTTTACAGCTTTTTCGGCGGAAGCCACAGAATAAGCGAAAATGAAAACCTACCCATGACGAGGGATTCAAGGTTTCGTATCGCATCCGTTTCAAAGATGTTTGTGGCGTTTACCCTTTTGCAACTGGTGGAAAAAGGCAAACTTAATCTTGAATACGACGTAAGCGATTACTTGGGATTTGCGCTGAGAAATCCCAATTTCCCCGATACGCCTGTAACTTTAAAATCGCTCGCCAATCACACGTCTTCTTTGAGAGACGGCAAAATATACAGTATCCCGCCGGAAAAAAGCCTGCGGGAATTTTTTTCGCCAAACGGTGAGTATTGGGAAAACGGGGGGCATTTTGCGCCGAAAAATGAATCTATAGGAGAATATTTTACCTATTGCAATTTAAATTACGGCGTTTTGGGTACGGTGATAGAAGCCGTCACGGGCGAACGCTTCGATATTTACCAGAAAAAACATATTTTAAGAGAGCTGGATATAAAAGGCGATTATGTTCCCGGAAATTTCAGCGACGAGGAATTTTTAAAATTGGGGACGGCTTATCAAAAAAAGGACGCTTTCGGTAATTGGAACGAAAACGGCGCTTGGTACGGTAAATCGGATGATTTTAAGGGGATAAAGCCGCCGCAGGAAACTGTATTTCTGCAAAATCCTTACGCCGAAAACGCACAAGGCGCATACAGCCTGAAAAATTACGCTACCGGCAACAACGCAACAATTTTTTCTCCAACCGGCGGGCTTAGAATTTCCGTCGGCGAACTTTCTCACGCTTTGAAAATGCTCATAAACGACGGAATTTATAACGGACAACAAGTGCTTTCCCAAAAATCTTTAAACATGATGTTTAGTCGAACATGGATTTATGACGCAAATAAAAAAAACGGCGACACTTTAGGCGGCTCCGTTCTTTCGTACGGATTGGGCGCGTATCAAATGGACGGCGCAACTAAAGCGAAAATGTGTCGAAACGAAAACATAAATCTTGCGGGTCACACAGGCGAAGCCTTTGGTTTATTGTCCGCTCTTTGTTTTCGCCCGGGAACGAAGGACGGCTTTGTTTACATAATGAACGGAACGGCGATAGATTTAGACGATGCGAGAGGTCGCGGGGAGTTTAGCGGTAACTATATATGGGAAGAAAAAATTGCGGACGCTGTTTGCCATTTGTTTTAAACCGCATGAAATTTTATCCTTTCTATCTATAAAGGAATTATCATGTTGAAGTAGAATATAACTGATATTGATACAATTATAGTAAACACTATTAAATTTTTATTAAAGTTTTTTCTCTCTCTTTTTCTTTGCTTCTTTCTTTTTCTCTCTCTTTTTTACAAAAAAGAGAGAGAAAAAGAAAGTAGAGATTGGCAAGTGTCCGAAAAAGAGGTGAGTGCTGTGGGTATACGCGGGCGGCTGCTTAGTTTTTCCATTATAGCGGCGGTTACGATACTTTTGATTGCGGCTTTGGGGTATTATAAAGCGTCTGTTGTGGTTAAGGAGAGCGCGGAAGAAAAACTTCTGGCAAAGGTGGGGAAGGCTTCGGCGGGGTTTGAAACTTGGCTTTTGCAGAAACAACGTATAGCGATAGACACAGCCCACTTTATGGAGGATTTGGACGATAATTTGAAAGGCGATAGAAGATTTTTAAATGTGTATAGAGGAGATGAAGCGGTTTTAAATATCGCTTACGCTGATGAGAGCGGTAAATTCACTTCATACGTTCGCAAAGATTTTCAAAATGTGGACGTGCATACAAGAGATTGGTACATGACTCTGATGAAAGAAAAACGTCCTCTTTTTACGAATCCTTACGATTCGCTTTCAATAGGCAACGTGGTAATATCCGCTACCGCGCCGATTTTTAAAAACGGTAAATTTTACGGCGGCGTTTGCGTAAATATCGGTATCGGCTCTTTGTTGGCGCAGGTTGGCGCTATGAATTACGAGGGCAGCGGAGAAGGATTTTTATTTGACGGCAGCGGTCATTTGATAGCTACTTTTGCTGCAACCGCAGGAAAATCCATAAGCGAAATAGCCACTCTCGCTCCCCACGAAAAGGATATTATGGCGGGCGGTTCTATAGGATTGTCGTCGGTTCGCGGCGATAACGTCGTAAGTTACGCAAGAGTGCCTTCAACGGGTTGGATATTGGTGTTTGCCGCGCCGGAACAGACGGTGTACTTTCCGTTAAGCAAGATTCGTACTACATACATAGTTTTAACGCTTTTGGGACTTATCGCTATCATTGCAATGTTTAAATTATGTACGATTTTTGCTCACGATATAGTGACCAGCATCCGCGCCGTAGAAAAAAGAGCGGTGGAAATTGCGGGGGGTAATCTTGCATTTAGGGATTTGCCCATAAAATCCAATGATGAAATAGGCGAGCTTACAAGGTCTTTTAATACGATGCAACACGATTTGAAAAATCTTGTGGGCACAACCAAAGAGGCTGCTAATGGAGTTTTGTCATCGTCTAAAAATTTGTTGAAATATGTTGAGATGAACGCCGAATCCACAAGAGAAGTAGCGAGACTTGCAAGTCTCGTATCAGAAGGTATGACAAGACAACTAGAGGACGTTATGAATACAGCTTCGCACGTTGACGCTGCTTTTTCCGATATGGACGAATTGGGGAAAAAAGCGGAACAATTGGAGGAAAACATAAACGCCGCCTCTACTAACGCTTCATTTATCTTGGAAGACATCAAGGCTATATCTGTAAACGCCGGAAACGAAAAAGCCCTAGCTAAATGTTTCGATTCTC
Organism: Selenomonadaceae bacterium; assembly: GCA_017529085.1. GTDB lineage: Bacteria > Bacillota > Negativicutes > Selenomonadales > Selenomonadaceae > RGIG9201. The sequence continues at coordinate 3,125 of JAFXOC010000106.1, forward strand.
TATTTGAAACATTTAAAGCGTTGTCAAACGACGCCAAGGAGCTTACGAGCATTGTTCGGGCAGTGGAGGAAAAAACGGGATACATAATAGATAACGTAAATTCTATGGACATGGTAAGCCGGCAAACCGCCGAAAGCGCGGAAACGATAGAGACTGCAACAGAGGCGCAAGAAGCGGCGGTGCTTGACATTGTGGCAAGCGCCGAGGCTATGGATAATCTTGCAAAGAGTCTTGAAGAAAGCGCCGAAAGGTTTAAGTTGTAGGCAAAAATTTTAATACACAAAAATGCCGAGTTAAAATTTTCAATCCATATTTTCTTTTTTAAAAAAGGGAATATGGATTTTTTGTCGAAAAAATAACATTGAGAATTTTTGCGGACAGTTTTGGGAGGCGCATTTTTAAGAAGAGATGAAAGAGTTTCTTATAAGGGTGAAAAAACGCGCGGCGTTGCCGTTGATATTGGTTACGGTTTTATTTGCGATAAATCTTTTTATGGCGGATAAATTATACCTGACGGGAGCGCTTATTATGGGGTACTTTACGGCGGCTGTTTATATATTCTTGCAGGGAAGTCGCATCAAGATGAGCGAACGGGCGAAAACATCCGTAAGGTGGCACACGTTTTTCGGGACTCTTCTGAGGCTTATTTTTCTCTTTGTAGTATTTATGTTTGCGGTTAAAATTTCAAGCGAAATATTTTCTCTTATGGTAATTGGATTTTTCGTGTTTTATGGAATTTTCTACTTATTCGCCATAATAGAAAATCTTCGCAAGTGAGCTGTCCGAAAATTAAGGAGGTAGAGGTATATGCATGAAATCGGTGTTCGCGAAGTAGTGCAATTCCTTGGCTTAACCTTCAATTGGGAAACCCTAAAGATGACTTGGCTCGCTATGGCAATAGTCATTCTTATCGCCGTAATTGCGACGAGGAGACTAAGCCTTGAGCCAAAAGGAGCGCAACTCGTTATCGAATCGATAATTGAGTTTTTGCACGAACAAATAGGAAATACCATGGGAAAGCGCGGTATGTTCTACGCGCCCCTCATCGTGACGCTCTTTTTGTTTATCTTGGTATCTAATTTGATAGGGTTAATCCCAACGTTGGCGTCGCCTACGAATGACTTGAACACCACACTAGGGCTTGCGCTCATGGTAGTCATTATGGTGCATTTCTTAGGATTGTACTACAAAGGCTCTCATTATATAGCGCATTTTTTCCAACCTTTCAAGGTATTTTTCTTCATAAACCTTGTGGACGAGATTGCAAAGCCCATAACGCTCTCTTTCCGTCTATTCGGCAATATCTTGGCGGGTGAAATTCTTATCATTATTTTATTGCAACTTGCCAAATGGTGGGTTATTCCATCCGTTGCGTGGCTCGCCTTTAGTATCTTCGTAGGCGTGGTTCAGGCGCTTATTTTTACCATGCTTACTATGGCGTATCTTGGCAACTCCGTTAAAGATGAGCATGAAAGCTGATTTTAGGGTATTTTTTATAGTCGACGACGATAAGACTTATGTTTGATTTTAGTCGTTTGCTAAAGTTATATAATTTAAGGAGGATTTTATTTATGGAACAGGCAATTATGGCAGCAGCGGCGATGATAGGCGCGGGCGTTGGAGCGGGTCTTGCCGCTATCGGCGCGGGCGTTGGCGACGGTCTTGTTACCGGTCGTTATATCGAAGGTATTTCCCGTCAGCCCGAAGCTAGAGGCGTGCTTTTCGTTCAGACACTTATTTCCGTAGGCTTAATCGAGGCTCTTGCGATTATCGCGGTTGTTGTGGGCTTAATCTTACTCTTTGCAAATCCTCTTATGAAGTAATTTCACTTAATTATTGCGAAAAAAGAGGAGGCATAGGCTTTGATTGACATAAATTCCACACTTATCGCTCAAATCCTAAACTTCTTAGTCCTCGTGGTAATCCTTAGGGCGGTGGCGTATAAACCCATCGTCAAAGTCATTGAGGCCAGGGAAAAGAAAATAAAAGAAACCTTGGATCAGGCCGATATGGATAGACGCGCCGCAGAGAACATTCTTGCGGAGAATAAGGCAAAACTTGCCGCTGCGGGCAAAAAGGCCGAGGATATAATAGAAAAAGCCGAAAAGGCGGCTCGCGACGCTCGCGACGCCAGCATTGAGGCGACGAAACGCGAAATTGAGCAGATGAAAAAGGCGGCAGCCGAGGAAATCGAGCGCGACAGACTTAAAATGACCGAGAGTCTAAAGTCTGAAGTTGTTGCGCTTTCTATGGCTGCGGCGGGCAAGATCATCGAAAAAAATCTTTCGGAGAAGGATAACGAGAGTATTGTCAAGAGCTTTATAGATAAGCTTGACAGCAAGAAATTGGGTGATCTTTGATGTTGAACTTTGAAATTGCCCGTAAATACGCAGGCGCAATGTTTGAGCTTGCAAAAGAAGAAGGAAAACTTGAAGCGTACGGTAAAGACTTGAAAAAAGTGAAAAGCGAATTTTTCTCCGTCCCCGGGGTTCGCGAATTTTTCGCAAATCCCCAGGTGGAGCAAAAGGCGAAGAAGGAGCTTATTACCAAAGTTTGCAGCGGCGAAGTGGCTACTAAGGTATATCACTTTTTGATGCTTTTGGCGGATAAA
>JAFXOC010000107.1 GCA_017529085.1 Selenomonadaceae bacterium
AATAGGCAAATCTCCGCCAAAAAGCGTTACCGTATCGCCTTCTTCGACTCCGTCAATATCGGTTACGTCAACCATAACCTGATCCATGCAGACCCGTCCCGCGATTTTGGCTCGTTTGCCTCTTACCACAACTTCGCCGCGCTCCTTAAAGGCTCTTATGTACCCGTCTGCGTATCCTATAGGTAAAGTTGCGATTTTAGAAGGTTTTGTCGCTGTAAATTCTCGTCCGTAGCCTACGCTTTCGCCTTTTTCTATCGTTTTTAAAAAAGCTATGCGAGCGTAAAGCGTCATGGCTTCTTTCAGCGGCGCTTCGTGGGAAACGTCTTTCGACGGAAAGAGACCGTACTGTATTATTCCGGCTCGAACCATATCCAAATGCGCCTCGGGAATTTCCAGTATAGCCGCAGATTCGGCGATATGTTTAAGCTTTATTTTTACTCCCAAACTCTCAATTTTTTTTGCGACTTCCAAAAAAATAGAGAGCTGTTTTTTTGCAAAACTTTTATCTTTTTCATCCGCCGCCGCAAAATGAGAATATAGACCCTCAAGTTCTATATTTGAAAGCGCGGCAATTTTTTTTGCGATTTCGGGAGCCTCTTTTTTAAACGCGCCTATCCTTCCCATGCCGGTTTCAACTTTAAGATGCAATTTTGCTTGTTTTTGTTGCGTTTTTGCGGCGTTATTTATAGATTCCGCCAGTGAAAAATCCGCCACTCCTTGAGTCAAATCATAATATACGATTTCCTCCGCGGCAATTTTTGGCGAAATTCCAAGTATCAATACAGGCGCGGTTAGCCCCGCGTTTCTAAGTTCTATTCCCTCGTCAACGGTCGCAACCGCAAGATAATACGCGCCCGCTTTTAAAGCCTCGATTGCTATGGGAACAGCGCCGTGACCATAAGCGTTAGCCTTCACGACGGCGCAGAGTTTTGCGCCGCCCGTTATTTTTTCGTTGATGATTTTGTAGTTTTCCCTTATCGCGTTCAGGTTGATTTCTGCCCATGCGTCTCTCATAAGTCAACCTTTAAGCGCGTTTTCCACGGCTATCGCAAGCTGATCGGCGCAAGAAGTGGGTTTGCTGCCGCAACGATTTCCTTTTAATATTGCAACCGCATTTTTAGCGTCTGCGCCTTCTAAAAGTTTGCCTATAGCGGTTAAATTTCCGGGGCAACCGCCCATAAAAAAAACATTGTGAAGTTTTCCGTCCTCCAAATCAAATGAAAGCTGTTTAGCGCAGACATTCTGCGGCGTATAAGTATAAGATGCCATAAAATTACCTCCATAATAAATCATACACAATTACTAAATCCACACCGTCTAACTATATCACAAATTTTCAAATTAGAAAAGATATGAAAAAATTCCCGGTGTTTTTTGAATGTCATACTCCCGTCCCTACGGCTATTACCTGCGGCGTATCGCCGTCAAAAGATATGTCTATTTGCGCTTCTGTCTGCGGCATAGGAATTTCCTCTACGCTGTAATCCTTGGGTTCAGCCTCTGTTTTTCTCGCCTCGTCGTTCGCGGCGGAAAGTTTTTCATCTTCCCTGTCGTCTTTTCTGTTCCTATGTTTTTCTAACGCCTCCGCGCTCTTAGCCATAGAGTATAAATCCGGATTAAACTCCATAAGCTCCTTTTCGTCTGCGGGAGAAACCTTTCTTCCATGCATAATGCGGGAAGCAGTTTTCATGGCGCGGGACATTTTATCGTTGGCTGCTTTCATGGCGTCGTTCGTTTGACGAGCGTTGGTAGCTTCATGCAACATTCTGTTATGTAAAAAAACGGATTTTTTCACATTCTGTATTTCTTTGTTCACAGAAACAAGTTTCTTTTTCACATCGTCGGTCAATTCGATTTTTTTACCGTCAATTTCGATAAAACCTTGCTTTACCGCGCGATGAATCATTGCGGAGTTGTCAAAACCGACGGTAACATTGCCGTTATCGCGATTATAAAGATTAAAAGAAATCGAGGCTTTAGCGTTATCTGATTTTGTTTTTATATTCTCTGCGCGGTTCAGTTCCAATCCCTGCCGAGAAATTTCCGCCTTATCTTTTTGCAATGATGATTTTTTTGCTTCTCTTTCGGCTACATAAAGCGCCGCCGCGGTTTTATCTCCTTCGGCGATATAAACGGAATCTTTCATAATTCGTTCGTGTAGAGCTTTCGCCGTAGGTTGAGCCATATAATAATCCAATTCTTTTTGTGTAAGATTTTGTAAAATCCGCATATTTCTCATCCTCCCTCGCAAACTTCTTGTCATCCTGTTTATCGTATAATTTCGTAAAAAATTTAACAGTCGCAAAAAATAATATTGCTTCACCTCGAAACAAAACAAGGTGAAGCAATATTACTATTCTATATTTTTCATGGTCGGAAACAACAACACATCTCGAATAGACGCGCTGTCCGTCAAAAACATAACGAGCCTGTCAACGCCTATTCCAACTCCGCCCGTCGGCGGAAGTCCGTATTCAAGCGCCGTGATAAAATCTTTATCCATAACGTGCGC
>JAFXOC010000108.1 GCA_017529085.1 Selenomonadaceae bacterium
ATTTGATTTTGGGAGGCGTGAAAATTCCTCATAAAACGGGGCTTTGGGGGCATTCCGACGCGGACGTTCTCTTACACGCCATAGCAGACGCATTGTTGGGCGCGGCGGCTTTAGGCGATATCGGGCGGCATTTTCCCGATACGGACGAAAAATATAAGGGCGCGGACAGCTTGAAGCTTTTGGGGAAGGTCGCAGAGCTTATCGGGAATAAGGGTTACGGCGTAGGCAATGTGGACGCCACAATAGTGGCAGAGAAACCCAAACTTGCCACTTATATTGATGAAATGCGGAAAAATATTGCCAATGTGTTAAATGTCTCCGTAGATAATGTGAACGTAAAGGCGACTACGGAGGAGAAATTAGGGTTTACCGGCAGCGAAGAAGGCATTGGCGCATACGCTGTCGCGCTGATAGAGTAAAAAGGAGAAATCGCTATGAAAAAAATCATACATATTCTTTTAATCTTTGTGTTGGCTCTTGCTTGCGTAGGTTGCGGAGACAAGAAGGCAGCGTCCCCAGCAAAGATTGGAGCTTTAGCTCCAATCGGTATGGACGAAAACGACGTTAAAACATGGACGGAGCGGGTAGCCAAATCCGAGGGTAAAGAGGAAAATTATAAAAACAATAACAATATTATTCTCTTTGACGATATGACCTCTATGGTAATGGCTCTAAAATCCAAGCAAATAGACCGCTTCGGAGTTTGCAGCGCTGTAGGGGAGTACATTGCAAAACGTAATCACGATTTAAAACTCATCGACAAAAACCACAACGCCATTTTAGGTTATTCGATGGCGATGAAAAAGGAAAATTCAGCCGTTATAGAAGAGATTAACAAAGCCATTCAGGACATGAAGAACGACGGCACATTGGACAGACTGGTAAAAGAAAACATAACGGACCTTGGTCCTGACGATCCGAAACCTGTCGCAATATCTGTTATCCCCGACGCTAAAACTTATAATGTGGCGATTACCGGCGATTTGCCGCCCCTTGATTACGTCCAAGCCGACGGAACTCCCGCAGGGTTTAACGTTGCGGTTTTAAGCGAACTTGTAAAGCGCACAAAAATGAATTTTCAGCCGGTATCCGTAAACGCAGGCGGTCGCGGCGCGGCTCTTGTCTCGGACAAGGTGGATATCCTCTTTTGGACAATAGGCACATATGATGCGGACGGCAAAGCGCTTCCCTACGCCTTAGACAAAATGCAAGACGTTTCCATCACCGCTCCGTACTACATGGATCGTCGCGTTGGCGTTGAACGTAGATAAAAAAAGGAAGATAAACTTTGTTTGACAGATTCAGAAAAGATGTTAGGGTCATATTTGAGAGAGATCCTGCGGCAAAAAGCGTTGTTGAAGTCGTGGTCTGCTATTCGGGACTGCACGCTATATGGGCGCATAGGATAGCCCACGCTTTGTACGGGCGGGGGTTTATCGTGCTTTCCCGAATAGTGTCAAGCGTATCGAAATTTTTTACGGGGATAGAAATTCACCCCGGC
>JAFXOC010000109.1 GCA_017529085.1 Selenomonadaceae bacterium
AGGGGGGTAGGGGGGAGTTCTCGCCTCGTAGAGGCGCATCCGTCTTCAACTGTGAACAGTAACTATTATCCGGTAAACAGTCTCATCGTCCGTTTATATACCCTAATCTGCTCCGACAAAATCCACTTCCCTATTTGCTCTCCCTTTAGGTTTTCAGGCGCGTTCGTACCCTTTACTCTCTCCAATTCTTCGATGATTTTTTCGCCATACTTTAAAAATATTGGTAATTCGCCGCTGTCCGCTTCGATTACGACTTTAAAATCGTTAAGAGTGAGACAGCATTTTTTTATACCCGTTAAAAGCGATACGATTTTCCCCGGTTTCGTCATTCGCGTAGCTCTCATATGCTCCGCTATCACGAAACACGCGCTTTTTTTCAAATCGTGGGGAAGGGTTATGCGCCCGTTCATTTCGTTTAAAGCCGCAACTCCTCTTTTTTCATGCCCGTAATGATGAGGAAGCATTTCCTTTGGCGTTCGTCCTTTGCCCAAATCGTGAACCAACGCGGCAAACCGCGCCTTTTTCGACTCGGTTTTAGCCGCGACTTTATCCAGTATCAGCATGGAGTGTTCAAAAGCGTCTCCCTCGGGATGATATTTTTCGGGTTGAGTTTTGCCTTTTAAATCTGCTATCTCTTTAAATGTCACCTCAAGCAGCCCTGTTAAATCCAAAATTCTAAAGAAAAGCGACGGTTTCTTTCCCATTAACGCCTTCATCATCTCCGCCAAAAATCTTTCCGTCGGCTCGTTTTGTAGCTCTTCCCGACATTTTCTCATCATGTTTAAAGTGTGTTCTTCAATTGTAAAATCATGTTCGGCGGCTTGACGCGCAGCCCTTAACGCCCGCACGGGGTCTTCCAAAAAATGCTCGCTTGTGGCGCGGATTATTTTGTTTTTTATATCATCCGCGCCGTTAAAGGGGTCTATTATCCGTCCCGAAGGCAACTCCTTTGCGATACTGTTCATTGTGGTGTCGCGGCGGAACAAATCTTCTTCTATGGTTATATCCGGCGTAAACTTTGGAATAAATCCCTTATAACCTTCGCCCGATTTTTTTTCTCGCCTTGCAAGGGCAACTTCGGATAAAACATGGTCGATAGACAGGCGGTATACGGGAAATTTTGCGCCGGTTTTTTTATTTGAAAAAAGCGAGGAAAACTTTTCCTCGCTAAAACCGGTTATCACATAATCTTTATCGTGAGGATTTTTCCCCATTAGCTCGTCCCTCACGAATCCTCCCGCGATATAAAGTTTGCCGCCGTTTTCCTCTATTATACGCAGAAATTCCGCTTCGGTCATAAAAATCCTCCCAAAACGCTTGCGCCTCTTGTGTCCAAACTTAAGATATGCGCCTTCGCCCGTACGCCGTTACGTCTAAACGCCGCAACCATCGCGTCTGCGACGGCGGGCGCAACTCTCTCTCGTTCAAGAGTGTACGCCATCAGCGTGGGCCCTGCGCCGCTCAACGTTGCGCCAAGCGCTCCCGCCTTTTTTGCGGCGTAAAAAACTTCCTGCATTCCCGGTATCAACTTCATTCGATAGGGTTCGTGAATAGCGTCGTACAACGAATTTCTCAAAAAATATGCGTTGCCTTCCAATAAAGCCGCCACCAACATAGCGGCTCGACTGATGTTGAAAAT
>JAFXOC010000110.1 GCA_017529085.1 Selenomonadaceae bacterium
ACAAACGTCATAGGTTATGTGGCGGCTATGCCAAACTCCGAGGTAAATCGCGGCATCAACGCTTTTACCTTAGGCGTAAGACGGGTAAATCCCACCGCAAAAGTTGTCGTCATGTGGACGGGAGCTTGGCAGAACGAGGAGAAAGAAGCCATAAACGCCGAGCGCCTTATACGGGAGAAAAACGCAGACGTGATTACCTATCATCAAGACGAGGATTCTGCCTGCCGCATAGCCGAAAAAGCAGGCGTGGATTTTATAGGTTACAACGCTTTGCTTACGGGTTATTCTCCCCATTGCCTGACTTCCGTGCTCTGTCAGTGGGACGTTTATTATACGGACATTGTGCAACGTTATCTTAAAGGCGAGATTAATTCCGTAAAAAATCATTGGATCGGCATAGACCAAAATGTTGTGAAACTCTCTGAATTTTCCTCTGCCGTATCTTCCGAAACGGCGCAGCGCGTGGAAAGTTTAAAACAGGAACTTTTGAACGGGAAGTTTATTTTTGCAGGCGAACTTTATGACAATCAAGGCGTTTTGCGTTGCGCCGAAGACGAAGTCATAGGCGACGACGTGCTTTTGGAACGCGTGGATTGGCTCATAGAGGGGGTGGAAGTCTTTGAATAGCCTGAAATCTTACGTCAGCGCAAAAATGCTCGCCAAATTCTTTATTTTCATTTTTTGCCTGCTTCTTTCGGGTATTATTATGCAGGAAAAAATCGGAACGCTCCTGAACGAAACCCTGGAAAGCGCCATTGCGCGACAGACTGCGGATACGTCCGCCGTAGGGGAGGAAAGATTTCGCCGCGAACTTTCGGAACTTGCCTTTGCGGCGCATTATATAGAAGATAATCCCTCTCTTGAAACGGAGAAGAACATTTTGGCGGAGCTAGGGAAAATCGGAAACGGCGTTTCCGTCGGTATGATTCGCGTCGGAGAAGAACTTACGCCCGAGGCAAATTCCTTAAAAAATAAATTTTCACGCCTTCCCTTTGCCTTTCGCGGCGCGCCCGTGGTGGATTATAATCCGGGCGACGGTTTGCTCTTTGCGGTGCCCGTTATGCGCGGCGACAACATACGCGCGGTGCTTTACCGTATCTATGACAACAAGCTTATTGCCGAACATTTTGAATTGCTTATTTATAATATGAACAGCAAATGGCTGATTCAAGAGCGTAACGGACAGATTATAATTCCATATAAGGCCTATGACAACGATGATAAAAATTTTTTTGACGATCCTGCGGTAAAAGCAGGGTATCAAATCATACGCAACAAACTTTTTACCGCTCACTCGGCGGCTACTTATGTGGAAAGTAAAACGGGGCGTTACTTCTTGTTTGGCGCGGATTTGCCGAATACCAACTGCGTTATGATAGGCTATGTGCCGTGGGAAGCGATGGCAGGCGATATATTCCATATTTATACTTTAATTCTTCGCGTGGGCAGCGTAATACTTTTGTTGTTCGCTCTCGTCGGAATATATCTTTTTATCGCAAACGCTAAAGTTGAAGAAAGCAAAGCTTATCTTGCGGCAAAAGAAGCGGCGGATCAAGCGAACCGAGCCAAAAGCGCCTTTTTAGCGAACATGAGCCACGAGATAAGGACCCCTTTAAACTCCATTTTAGGCTTAAACGAAATGGTGCTGAGAGAGTCTCAAAGCCGCGCCGTAAGAGGTTACGCAAAGAACATCGCCGGCGCGGGTCAAACCCTGCTTTCGTTG
>JAFXOC010000111.1 GCA_017529085.1 Selenomonadaceae bacterium
CGACGGTTGGCAAAATATTTAAAACTATCGCCGAAATAACAAGAACAGTCGCAACGGCTAATTTCTTTCCCCATTTTTGAAAGCCGTCGTGGAAAATTATCGCCCGCTTTAACTCCGTTACGTTTTGATAACGCTTGTTTGGGTCTATTGCCGTGCATTTTTCAAGTATCTTTGTAAGACAGCCTCTGTAATTTTCGGGAAGGGCTTTTTGTAAGGTAACGCCGATAGAGTATATATCGCTTCTTTCGTCCGTTTGCCCATAACCGAATTGCTCCGGCGGCGCGTAACCTTTCGTTCCAAGATGCGTTGTGTCGTCGCCGCTGTGTTCCTTTACTATGCGCGACGCGTCGAAATCTATCAGTCGAATAATATTTCCCGCCTGCAAAATAATATTTGACGGCTTAATATCGCGGTGAATAACGCCCTCTTTATGTATAGGAAAAAGGCCATCGCAAAGCGCGAGTAAAATATTTTTTGTCTCGTCTTCGGTTAGATATTCCTTGCGGGCGATACGGTCAAGAAGCGTTTCTCCGCCGACATATTCTTCTATGACGATAGTTTTTTCTTTGTCCTCCCAAGCGTGAAAAACGCGAGGACACAGAGGAAATGTCTTTTCTTTCAACACGCGATATGGCAGACCCGTAAGAGCGATATATTTCAACACCACAAGCCTGTCGGATTTATCTGCAGCAATCCATACTTCGCCTTTTTCGTTCTCTTTTAATTTTCGTATCTTTTGAAAGGATAATTCGATATAGTTTTCTATATTCGCGTCCATAAAATCACCTTGCTTTCCGCTCTGATTTGTATTATCCTATAAATATGAAAAATCTCTGTAATTTATGGATTAAGGTGAAGCGTTATGCCGAAAGATACAAGAGAACTGCAAAACGAACTTAAAAAAGCCGAAGGGCTTGAAAATTTTCTCGTGGACAATCAAAAAGATTTTCGCAGATATACCTTAGCGGAATACCTTGAACGTCTTTTAAAAGAGAAAAATTTATCAAAAGGCGAGGTAATAGAAAAATCTCAATTAGAGCGGCTTTACGCATATCATATATTCGCCGGACGCAAGAAAAATCCTTCGAGGGAAAAGGTTATTGCGATTGCTCTCGCTATGGCACTTACGCCGGAAGAAACTCAATATCTTCTCTACTACGCAGGCGCACCCCAACTTTATGTGCGTAACCCGCTTGACAGCGTTTTATGGTACGCATTAGAAAATCGTATGAGCGTGGTGGATACTAATATTATGCTTGAAAATATGGCGGAACTTCCGCTTATCAGCAATGAAGAAAATCTTCATAATAATATGAAAAAACATTAGAGCCATTGCCGATATTATTCAGCAATGGCTATGTATTTTCCTTTAAAGTGGCTATGCGCCTATTGGCTTTGCAGTGTCGCTGTAAGTGACAGATTTTTCAATATGGTTATCCATTGACTTTACTCCAAACGCTATGTTTTGACTCCAGTGTTTAATATTCTCCGTCAAACCTTGCACCAAAGCAAATTCTTCGTCCGTCAGCTTACGCTCCATTTGAAATTGCGCCTTAGTGTAAACGATGCCGCCGCTATTGGTCGCTTTCATTAAAGTAAACTTTGTAACTCCGCCGTTGCTCGCGCCCCATTTAGGCAAGCATTTCATTAGATAACGGCTGAACGCTTTAAGAGAGCCTGTGGGGATAGATAATATCATTGGGAAAATATCCCCTTCTCGCAGAAGATAAAGTCTGCGCTTTTCCTTGCAAGCCTTTGCGCCGTTTACACCTGTTCCAAATTCATTGTAAATGCAATCGGCGCAGTTGCCGCTTCCGATAACACCGTCAAAACTCCCGCAATCGGGCGGATTTGTGCCTCCCGTATACGCTTCCTTATAATATGCTCTCAACGGGTGATGATGAAGGATAACCGCCGAAAATTCCTTTACGCTCTCCGTTTCTTCGGGATTATCGGTCGGCATCTCAAACATCGTTACTCCGCCGATTGGTATTTTGACGATCTCAAAAGCTACATTCAAGCCGTCCATTTCTTTGGCGTATGAGGATACATCTTTTTCATGTGATTTATCGCATTAACAAAAGCATTGTGCATACTTTCTTTTCCTGCCATACGATTGTAAAATTCTGACATCATTTCGCTTGCCGCATCGTCATCAACTTTTGAGAGGCTAGCAATAACAGTCTTCGCACCCGCTATTTTGAAGGCCGTTACCAACCCTAATGTTCCTTCAATATCATCGAAAATTCCA
>JAFXOC010000112.1 GCA_017529085.1 Selenomonadaceae bacterium
AAGAAATAAAGCCGTTAGATTTTACAAGCGACTTTAAGCGAATTTTAAAACCGGACGGCAATATATTCGTATTCACAAGTTACAACTTATTGGGAAAATGGCATGAGGCGTTTGATAAAGAATTTGATACTTTTCAAATTTTTATATGGCATAAAACTAATCCGATACCGAAAATTTATAAAAACGGATTTTTAAACAGTTGCGAAATAATAGTTTGCCTGTGGAACAAGAAGCATAAGTGGAATTTTTCAAGTCAAAACGAAATGCACAATTATTTTGATTGTCCGATATGTATGGGAAACGAAAGGTTGAAATCGCCTAAACACCCGTGTCAAAAGCCTTTGAAATTGTTACGACATTTAATAAAAGTAGCAAGCAACGAAGAAGATTTGATTTTCGATCCGTTTATGGGCGTTGGTTCTACGGGAGTTGCCGCAAAAGCCTTAAACAGAAGTTTTATAGGCTGTGAAATAGATTCCGAATACTTCAATGCGGCGAAAGACAGAATAGCGGAGGTTGTGTGATATGGACAATTCAAAAGATTATCTAACACTTCTAAAAGAACACAATCAATTATTAAAAGAACACAATAAACTTTTAAAAGAACATAAGGAACTTTTAGAAAAACATATTGAACTTCAAAAAGAGTTTTGCCAAGTAGCGGAAAACTATTTACAAATTGCTAACGCTGTTACGCCTTTATTGGAAAACAATAAGGAAATGACGAAATTTTGCAATAGATACATTTTCGGAACAACGGTAATAATCACCTCAATGATTATTATGGGGGTTTATTATTACTGTATGATTTTTTGAATCAATTCAATTATAACTAAGACGGGAGAATGCGAATTGAAATGAAAAAGGTTAGATCGCTCCCCTTGCGGGAGCATAAAACAAAACAGTATTATACAAATAATGTTATAAAATCCCGTCCACTATGGACGGGATTTTATTTTAAAATTCAAGTTTTTTCGGAATATATTGGTTTTGAATTAAGATACAATACCATTAGAAAAATTTATTTTCTTATTTTGAAAGGAGTATTTTTATGAATTTTATGAACACTAGGGAATATCAGGATATTGTCGCAGAGGAAGATATGATTGACGAAATCATTGAGGACGAGCCGACTTCTCCTTTTTATGACGGTGCGCCGGATTTTAGCAAAAATGTATGGGACGGCGAAAAACTGGTAACGGAAGCAGAATATGACGATGAAACGGAGGAATGATATTTATGTCGGAAAAAGCAACAGAACCTAAGCGGGATTATTTTCAGGAAGTAACTAACGAACTTATCGCCGTTATGGAAAAAGGCGAACTTCCTTGGCAAAAACCTTGGGATGATAAGGTCGGTGGGAATTTATGCCCTAAGCCTTTCAACGGAAAAAGCGGTAGGGCATATACGGTAGAAAACGCCGTTCGATTGCTCATAAAAATGCAAGAGAAAAACAGTAACGATCCACGGTATTTCACTTTTGTGCAAGCGCAAGAAAAAGAGTGGAGCATAAAACCGGGAGCAAAAGCGACTTGTGTTCGGCAAGGGTTTTATGTTACCAAAGATCGGTTTGGCAACGATTTGCCCGAAGAAGAACATCATTGGACGAACAAATACATAAATGTGTTTCACGCTTCGGATATTTGCAAAGAAATTGTCTTTGCTAAAGATGAAAAAGGTAAAATCATTTATGAAGATGTGTTAGATGCTGACGGCAATCCCGTTATGGTTGACGATCTTGACAAAAACGGTAAGCCTAAAGGATATGAATTGGCGTTGGACGAAGATGGCAATATGATTATCGGCGCTAACAATCAACCTGTTCGCATACCCAGACAAAAGGTAAAGCGACTACCCAAAATTATCAGTATTACGCCTATTCCCGAATTTACGCCTAACACTACTTCATGTTATACACATGAGGAAACAATGGAACTTGCAGAAGCGGTTTTGCAAAATTCAGGAGCGAAAATATCGCACACATCAGCAGACAGAGCGTTTTATAACAAAGATAGCGATACAATTTATATGCCGCCTAAAGAAGCGTTCCCCTCATTATCTGGATATTATGCGACAGCTTTGCATGAATTGGCGCATTGGACAGGACATGAAAATAGACTTAATCGGGTTTTAAACGGAAACAAGCAATCTCTTTCTTACGCCAAAGAAGAACTTCGTGCTGAACTGGCTTCCGTATTTTTGTCTATGGAATTGGGCGTTCCCGTAAATACAATGCAAAATGCGGCTTACCTTCAATCGTGGGTGCAAAACATGAAGGACGATAAGCAGGAAATTTTCAAAGCCTCCAATGACGCTATGAAAATAACCAATTTTATCAAAGACCTTGCAAAAGAAAAAATCAAAGAAATTACGATGAACAAAACGGGCAAGAAGGAAGAACCCGAAATTGAAATCGTAAACGAACCGAAACAAGAAACCGTCCAAGAACCGCCGACAAAAGAAACTCTCCAAACTGGAACGGTTTTAGAACCTCAAAGCAAGAGTCAAGAGGAAAAAGACAACGAAATTTTAAAGCAAAACGGCATTGATGTCATTGAGCCTCGTGATCTACCGGTCGCAGAAGAACCCACAAAAGAAACGCCTACGATTACCGTCACAAAGGCAAAAATCATTCCCACAAGAGAAGGAGTCGTTACGGAAGAAATTTCAAAAACGGAGATTCCCGTAACAAGTGAGCCGGAGCCGCAACCTCAACCCGAACCTTCTTGTTTGATTGTTTCGGTTTACAATCCGAAGGACGGCGAATTTGGCAAGGAATTTAACTTTGAATCCAAGGGTAAATTCAAATTAAGCGATTTTGAACGACAACCGCCGGATATTATTGTTGACGCAAGTTCGCCGCAAGAATATTTCGCCAAACACAAAGATCACCCTGTCGGCTCTATGGTGCAAGTTGACGATGAATTATTCTATATGAATAAGGACAACAAATTCAGAAAGGTTTACGGCGCTTATGTAAACGGCGATGTTGTGGTTATGCCTGCGGCTAATCAAGAAAAGTTGAAAGAGTTTGAAGGAAAAATCGTTGAAAAAGTCGGGCAAGAAAAATTTGACGATTACAAGGAAAGTTTCATGGAAATGTTCCGTAACGGAGCCGCTGTCGAGAATTTAACGCCAAGTACGGATAATCTTGATTTGGCGTATTCAAAATTCGTTTACGATAACGCCGTAAAATTCGGACTTTCCAGTAGCAATCCCATAGCGGCAAAACAATGGGATAACGCCAACAATTACTTTATGAAAACTTGCGTAAAGGAATTTGGAGCGGATTCGGCGATGGTGAATCTTGCGGCGAAAGCGGTAAAAGACATTTGCCCCGTTAATGTAGACGCAGAAGCGTTAAAAGCCGTCACGGTTAAAAGCTCTACATACCAGCAACACAAAGCAGAAGAAAGTAAGAATGTTCAAATTGCCGCTTACGGAGTACGGTGAAAAAAGCGGCGAAATTTCGCCGCTTTAAATTTATTCGAGGTTGATTATGAAAAAAGTCATTGAACATTTTAATCATCTGTTTCAAATGATAGCGGAACATCAGAATATTTATTCCGATATTCACATTTGCACCGACAACAGATATATGCTTCGGTGCAATGGCGTTTTGGAAAATTATGATTTGGCAATATCTCCTTCCAAGGAAGATATTATAGACTTTTGCCATTATTATTTTCCGCAGGTAAATTTAGAAACGCTAAATAAAACAGGGAGTATTGACGCAGAATTTTCGTTTAACAACGATATGTTGCGAGGACGCGCCAACATATTTAAGGATAGAGCGGGGATTTCCGTTGTTATTCGTATTTTGAAGAATAAAATTCCAACGGAGAAAGAATTGCGAATACCCTTGTCCTTACAAAAAACGAAGAATTTATCTCATGGTTTGGTGGTAATTTCAGGCGCAAC
>JAFXOC010000113.1 GCA_017529085.1 Selenomonadaceae bacterium
AACATTGGGGGCGGGTCTCGTTAAACCGCCCAAAGCCTCGCCCTCCAAGCGGGGCTTTTTCTTATGCTTATGATACCATATTCCCAAAAATTTTTCAAGCAGAAATTTTTACAGACGAATTTATTCTATTTTGACGACGACGCTCCATAATTTCATGCAATTCGGCAAGTTCTTCCTCATCCATAGGAGGGTTTTCCGGATCGTACTCATCCACGTGAGTTTCTAAATTTCTACACATCTCATCTATATCTTCTTTTGTAACCTCTTTTAAAATTTCTTCCATAGTTTTTCTGATTATTGCCATAAATACTCTCTCCTTTCGCCGACAGTCGCCTTTCTTGCCGATATTATTCGTATTACGTTATTTTTTCTATATGTAATTACTACACATAACACGTTATTAACTCTTCCAAGCACACGATAACGAATTTCATCAATACTATGTTTACTATCGTATATTTTAACGTGATTAGGGTCTTGAAACACTAAAGACGCTCTCTCAAACGAAATGCCGTGTTTTTTTATGTTTATTTGATTTTTATTTTCATCCCATTCAAACTCCACTAACTTCACCTTTTTTTATATAGTCAACGATAAACTTTATATTTTTATACCCCGCCAAAAGGGCGGGGTATAAAAGGTAAGCAAAACGTTTTTGTTGTTTAATATAATTTTTCAATATTTCCTATTAACCAAAGACCCGCCGCCGAAACTTGAAGTCAAATCATAAGCTCTTACCGCGCTCGTCCTCTGTCTTGACTTATTCAGCCAGCTTCTCGCCTTGTACATTATCTCCATATCTAGTGGCTTAATCTTTGCGACCAGTTCCTTAAACTCGTCCGTTTCACGAAAAGTATGGGGCGGCAAGGCTTTCATCTTGTCTACTATCTGTACCCGCTGATCCACAAGGGATAAGAACATATCTATATCCCCTTCTTTTATGAACTTCAAAAGCTCCTGCGTCATGGTCAAATATCTGCGCCAAAGCGATTCGGCGGCTTCATTTTCCTTACGCATACTCACCAGCCGGTCCTTTCTCCGCTCTCGCCTTCTTCATTGCCTGCACCCAAGCGTCCCGAAGCTCCGTTATTATCCCCTTCGCTTCCTCTATCTTCTTGGGATCGCTCTTCATATTCCCTTCAACCAACCTATCGTACACATAATTATACAAAGGCAACAACTGATGGGAAATCTCATAATCCATATTCAAAGTGACCCGAAATTCCGAAATTATATTCTCCGCTTTCTGAATAAGCGTATTCGCCTCTTCATAAGACTTCTTCTCTAAAGCGTCCATGCCTTCCCCCATAAACTTTATACACCCGTTATAAAGCATGAGAGTCAAAGCCTCCGGCGTCGCCGTCATTACCTGCTGGCGCTTATAGGCCTCCGCTGCGTTAAACATTCTTCTTTTTCCTCCTATTCGCCAACATTTTGTGGTTAAGTCAAAATTCCTTCTTTCTTTTTCTCTTTTCTTTTTTGTAAAAAAGAAAAGAGAAAAAGAAAGAAGCAAAGAAAAAGAGAAAAGAAAAAACTTTAATAATTGGCTCTGTGAAGAGCACAAAACTCGTGGCGAACGCACCCGGGAGTCCAGAGGGCAATGCCCTTTGGCGGGG
>JAFXOC010000114.1 GCA_017529085.1 Selenomonadaceae bacterium
CCTGATTTTACGGTTAAGGTTGACGGCAAGTTGAACTTGGGCGGCGCAATACGCCCCGCCATGACGGCGGCGGATGCGCTCATTCTTCAATACTATGAGGGAGCGGGCGCTTTTAACCGTAAATTAACCTTTGAGGAATGGCAAAGAGTAGGGCGGTTGCAAAGTCTGGGACTATATGCGATTTTTCATATGCCGTCCATATCGAAACCCGCTGTAAAATTAATGCGCAAAACTATTCGCGAGGAACTTTTGCATCCTAAGAGAAAATTTACTTTCCTCTGCGGACACGACATAGGAATTATCGGAACTTTATCCGCCTTGGAGGTTGAAGATTACGAACTTCCCGAATCCATAGAGCCGCTGACTCCAATAGGCGTGAAGCTTATAATAGAAAAAAGAAGTGGCAAGGACAACAAGGAATACGCCGCGTTAAAACTGATGTATTTATCTTCCGAGCAAATAATAAACAAGGAGATATTATCCAAAAAAAATCCGCCTCGCATCGTGTCGCTTAAATTGAAAGGATTGAAAGCCAATAAAGACGGGCTGTATTCGTTTGACGATGTGATAAAGAGGTTGTCGTAAGGGAACATATAAAAACTTACTTTTTATGGCTCCCCGCCCCGAAGGGCGGGGAGCCATAATAGCAAATGTGTAGTTTTTAGAGATTCCCTTAAAATTAATTAAAAATATTTGTGGAAAAAAATTTTTTTATGGGTTATAATCAAGTTTGTTATTTGCTATAGTAAACGACGAAAATGTTTTTATCCCCGCTCGAAGTGCGGGGAACAGAATACAAAATTTGCTGTCGTTGACTATAATATATCAATGAGGTGATTAAATGCATCAACCGGTTACAACCAACCCATTTATAATCATGCTCATCAATATGACAGTCGTATTTATAGTGCTGATCGCTTTGATGTACTTGATTAAACTGATTCATTACATTGACCCCACTAAGCCTAAAGCAAAGCAAGAACCGACTCCCGCGCCTGTTGTGCAGGAAGTGGCAGTTCCCGTCGAAGTTCCCAAAAAGAACGACGACGAAGTGGTGGCTGCTATTATGGCGGCTTTGTCATCTATTGGCGAATATGGGACAGTAAAGGCGATCCGCCCCATAAACCGCGAGGGTTGGAAGCAATCGGGGCGCGTTCAAAATATGAATTTTTAAGGAGGTAGACAGATGGAATTTATAAACGCTTTTGTCGTCTCCCTCCAATCCGTTTGGAACGACAGCGGTTTCGCCTCTTTCACCGGAGGCCACGGCATAATGATTTTGGTTGGGCTTATACTTCTTTACTTGGCGATTGTCAAAGAGTTTGAGCCTCTGCTCTTAGGTCCCATCGCTTTTGGTTGCATACTTGCAAACATTCCCTGCACCGGCTTTTTCGGCGAGGAAATGAACGTAATGAAAGCCATCAACTTCGGTATTAAATTTGAAATCTTCCCGCCGCTTATATTCTTAGGCATAGGCGCAATGACTGATTTTAGTCCGCTCCTTGCGCGTCCTATAACCCTTATGCTTGGCGCGGCGGCGCAAATTGGCGTTTTCGTGGCTTTGGCGGGAGCTATGATTTTGGGATTTTCCGTTCACGAAGCCGCGGCTATCGGTATTATCGGCGGCGCGGACGGTCCTACTTCCATTTATC
Organism: Selenomonadaceae bacterium; assembly: GCA_017529085.1. Lineage (GTDB taxonomy): Bacteria > Bacillota > Negativicutes > Selenomonadales > Selenomonadaceae > RGIG9201. The sequence goes on from JAFXOC010000114.1 coordinate 1,653, forward strand.
TTTCTACAAAACTTGCTCCGCATCTTTTGGGCGCTATAGCGGTCGCGGCGTATTCTTATATGTCCCTTGTTCCGCTTATTCAGCCGCCTGTTATGATGATGCTCACTTCTCAAAAAGAGCGTGAGATTACCATGGAAAACCTTCGCCCCGTTACTCGTTTTGAGCGCATCGTTTTCCCGATTGTGGCTACTATTTTTATAAGCCTGCTGCTTCCTTCAATTGCGGCTTTACTGGGTTGCCTCATGCTTGGCAACTTGTTCCGCGAATCCGGCGTTATGGATCGTCTTTCCGATACCGCGCAAAACGCACTTTGCAATATGGTTACCATTTTCCTTGCGACAGGTACGGGCATGACCATGTCGGCTGAAAGCTTCCTGGTTAAAGAAACGCTTCTTATAATCGTTCTCGGTCTTGTGGCGTTTATCGGCGGTACGGCTGGCGGCTTGCTGCTCGGAAAAGTAATGTCCAAAGCCACCGGCGGCAAAATCAATCCTCTCATTGGTTCTGCGGGTGTTTCCGCTGTACCTATGGCGGCTCGCGTCAGCCAGATGGTGGGCATGAAAGCAAAACCCGGCAACTATCTCTTAATGCACGCTATGGGGCCAAACGTCGCGGGCGTTATCGGCACCGCCGTCGCCGCGGGCACCATGCTTGCAATGCTCAAGTAATTCTTTTGGTTAAAATTAACCCTCGCGTGAAATCGCGGGGGTTAATTGTTAGGTTTATGAAAGGAATACACTATGAATAAAAAAATTTTAGCGCTGCTTTTTTCGGGATTGCTCATAATATCGGCAGCGCTTACAGGTTGCGGCGGCAACGCTAAAGATGATAAGGTTTTAAAAGTCGCCTGTTCCGCGGACTTTGCGCCTTTTGAATTTCAAGAGGAAGGCAATAAAGAGTACCAAGGTTTTGATATGGATTTGATTCGCGCTCTAGGTAAGGAAATGGGAAGGAACGTTGAAATTTCAAACATCGCTTTTGACGGGCTTATTCCGGCATTGGAAGCGGGCAATATTGACGTCGCTATTTCCGGCATGACCATTAACGACGAGAGAAAAGGCAAGGTACTGTTCTCCGATCCTTATTATGAATCCGGACTTACCATAGTGGTTCGCGCCGATGAAGAGAGCATCAAGGGATTTAAAGATTTGGAAGGCAAGAAAGTAGCGGCGCAAATCGGCACAACGGGTTCTAAGGAAGCTGCCAAAATTAAAGATTGCGAGGTTAAAAACTTCAACGTAATCTCCGAGTGCTTCATGGAGCTTAAAGCTAAGGGAGTCGACGCAGTTATAAACGATAAGCCGGTAAATGATAATTATTTGAAAAAAACCAACGGCGAGGGCGTAAAAGCTCTTTCCGAAAAACTCACTTCGGAAAATTACGGTATGGCAGTGAGAAAAGACAATAAAAAGCTTCAAGAAGAGTTGAACGCCGCTTTAAAGAAACTTAAAGACAACGGCGAGTATCAAAAAATATACGAAAAATGGTTCGGCGGGGCGAGTAAATGAGTTTTTCTTTTGAACTGGTCATAAATTCGCTGCCCCTCCTTTTAACCGGCGCAGCCGTCACAATCGAGATAACGGCGCTTTCCATTACGCTTGGAATTATCATCGGGCTTTTTGCGGGAATAGCAAGAATTTCCAAAATACGACTGATTCGTTACGCGGCGGCTGTGTATGTGGATTTTTTCCGCGGCACGCCGCTTTTGGTGCAAATTTTTATCATCTATTTTGCGCTTCCGCTGTTGACGGGGCAACGTATAGATCCGTTTATAGCGGCGATAACGGCTTGCGGCATAAACAGCGGCGCATACGTCGCCGAAATCTTTCGCGCGGGCATTACATCCGTTGACAAAGGGCAGATGGAGGCGGGGCGTTCACTTGGCATGACTTGGGTGGACACCATGCGCTACATTATAATTCCCCAAGCTTTCAGAAGGGTTATTCCGCCTCTTGGCAACGAATTTATCGCTCTTTTGAAGGATTCGTCGTTGGTTTCGGTTATTGGTTTCGAAGAACTTACCAGAAACGGTCAGCTTATCATCGCAAGAACTTACGGCGCTATGGAAATTTGGCTCAGCGTAG
>JAFXOC010000115.1 GCA_017529085.1 Selenomonadaceae bacterium
GCGAAGGGGGCGACTTCACTCTTCAAACCTTTAAAAGATAATCAAAAATTTCAATCCACGCCCCCGCGAAGGGGGCGACCGTGTCGCAAACTCTTCAAAAATTGAGTTATTTATTTCAATCCACGCCCCCGCGAAGGGGGCGACATTGTCGGCGGTTTCATGCTTCTCAATGGCATTATTTCAATCCACGCCCCCGCGAAGGGGGCGACTTCTCGACTTAGGCACTACGTTTCTCATGGCATTTAATACCTTATTTCGCGAACCTAATATCGAGTGTACAAATTAATTTCTAAAACTTGTAAATCACACACACTTCATTTTATGAGTGATTCACCTTCGCGATTTTCATTATAACATTATCACCCCTTCCATGTCTATACTCGGCTTTGCTCCATAATGTTCGGTTTTTTCTTTATAATTGTTGCCTAAATTATAAAATCTAAGACTGTCTTTCTTTTCATCTATTATGGATAACAACTGATGCTTCATCAATCGATACGAAGCCGAATCAAGTACACATTCAAATACAGAATTTTGTACCCTTTGTCCATATTTTACACAAAATTTCGCAACTTGTCTAAGCCTTTTTTTACCACCCTCCGTTTCTGTGTTTACATCATATGTTACCAATACCAACATTTTTCCTCACTTCCATAAAAATGCGGGATATTCCTCTAAATCTTTGCGCAACGTTCTCGCCAAAAGCAAAGCTTGAATATAAGGCACCAATCCCCATTTAATTTTTTCTTCTAAAAAGGGGTGCGTTATCTCTTCTTGCTTTTTCTCTTGCCAAGCTGTCAGAAATTTTTTTCTTCCGCTATCCTTTAACAACACGCTTTGATCTTCTCTTTCTTCAAAATCGGTATGCTTTATTACCCGATTGTTTATCATCTTTAAGACAAACTTATCAGCATAAATCGCCCTGAGTTCTTCCATCAAATCCAATGCCAGCGACGCTCTGCCCGGTCTGTCTCTGTGGAAAAAGCCCACATAAGCGTCAAGACCGACACTTTCAAGCGCAGAAGCTGTATCATGCGCCAAAAGCGTATACGCGAAAGACAACATGGCGTTTATCCTGTCTTTTGGAGGACGTTTGCTTCTTTTTGTAAAAACAAATTGTTTCTTTTGTTGCAATATTAACGCGTCAAAAAGAGAAAAATATGCGGTTGCGGCGCTACCCTCTATACCCAAAAGAGTATCTGCATTATCGGCATTTTTTGCCGCTTTCATCGAAGTTTTTAACTCGTTTGTAACAAGCAAGAGTTTCTCCGCGTCAAAACTAATGGGATGATCTCTTTTGGCTCTTTCCAGAACTGTCCTCGCATTAAAAATCTTTGCCGCTATAAAATTTCTCGCAAACAGTATATTTCTTTCCGCATCGTCCGATACGCGATATTGCTCCTTTCTTAACAACACATTTCCCGGATTCATGCCGGAAATTCTCGCAAGAAATCTTCCATTCGGCGACAAAAAACACATACCGATTTTTCTTTTTACACATTCTCCCATCAAAGACGGACTTGCGCCTTTATAACCGAAATAGACTATATTTTCCAGTCCGATTAACGGTATTCTTGCAAGTATGTCTTCATTGTTCTTTGCGACAACGTTTTCATTTTCGAGAGCCAAATAAATATCTTCGGATTGAACGAAAAGTGTGTTTAACAATCGACGCATTTAATCGACCTCCATAAAGCTTTCATAATAAGACGCCACCGACTGCCTTTTCGTCAATTCGGGCAAACATACATCCTTTAACGAACATGACTTGCACGCTTTTTTTATTTTGACTTTCGGAGTGTATCCTCGCTTGAAATATTGATGCATTTCTTCAAACGCCTTTTGAACTTCTTCTCTTAACTCGGAGGTTATTTCAACTTTCTCCCTGCGATGAATTTTATCGTAAAAAAGACACGCCTCATTAATATTTACGCAAAACATTTCTTCCAAACACATAGCTTGCGCTACTACTTGCAAGATGTCGGAATGATCCGCCTTGGGTTTTCCATGTTTATATTCTATCGGAATAGGTCGCCAAAATCCATCGTATCCCGCAAGCAACGCGCCTTCTTCGCTTTTGTGAAATTCTACCGCGTCTGAAACACCGGAGATTCCCAATTTGTCGGAGAAAATTCTCATTCCCCGACAAATAATCAAATCTCCTCTTTTTTCCGTTAAATCCTCGTTATGAACTCTTTCGTGAATTATTTTTCCCTCTGTCGTGAGAAAATTTTCCTGCCACTCGCCCTCCAAATGTATGAGAGCCCATTGCCTTTTGCAAAAAACATAATGCTGAATTCCCGACAACATCAACCATTCGTTTTCGGGATACGTTTTCATGCCAATTCCTTTATCACCACGCCGTTAGCGCCCACCAATTCGTCGGCGAAAACCTCGCATAAAGTTACTCCTTTCGGACAATCGGATTTATTTATTGAAATTTCATAGTCATCATAGGAGCGCGGGACAATGTCTTCATCTTTTTTGCAAATTTTTATCAAATCGAAAAGTTTATACGCAGGAGCGTTTCCAAGAGGGTTATCGTGCTTATAAACCAACAATCTTCTAACTGACATCTTTCCCCTTGCCGCCGAATGATCAAGTTCAAACATATTGATGATCGCGTTCCAAAGTTTTTCCAAATCATCTTCAGAAAATCCGGTAACTTTCGCAAAATTGGCGGAAATATAGCCGTCAACTCGATAAAGCGCGTATGGAACGATAAATTTTCTGCCCATAGTATGCGGCGGATCGTTTTCTGTTGCGCCAACCAAACGAGTAACAGTTATTTCTTGAGGCATTATAGGGTCTATACTTTTAGCAAAACCAAGTTGCACCGGACCTCGTACTTGACCACAATTTAAACTTCCCTTGGTAAAAGTTGTCATAACTGCACCGAAAGTCCTTATATCGAAGAAATTTTCACACATAAAATTCCTAAGTTTTACTTCAATATCCGGATCGTTCTTCTTTAAATTTTTATCGTTTGGATTTACTTTATAGTATTCCAAAGCTTCATTATTGCTTCTCTCAAGCGGCACATTTTCTTTGATGTAAATCCGACAGCCTTTATCCTTTCCAAAAGCCGCCTCAACATAATTTCTAATCTTACGTTTCAAACACACGTCCGTAACAAGCCCATGATTTGTCTCCTGATCCACTCTGGGCATATTGCCCGCATCGGGATCGCCGTTAGGATTACCGTTTTCAACGTCAAACAACACGGTAAATTCATAGCGGTTCTTTATAGCTTCACTCATCTTTGTTATCCTCCTTTTTTGTAAACAACTTTTGAGTTTGGTGATAATAACCCAACACAAACATTCCCTGCTCTTCTAAAGGTAAGATTTTGGGCAAACTATTCGGGTCTAATTTTCCCATAAGCTCGCCAACCATCTTTTCATAATAAATTTTTTGACCTCCTTCTAACTTTTTCAAATGATATTGGGATAATTTGCTTAAAACGGGAAAAATATTCCGAGGCGTTGCGCAAAACGCATTAAAGTATCTGTCTTTAATTGTCGCGTTTATATCGCCTTCTACGGATCTTTTCTGTATCATTTCCCATACTGAAAAAATCCTGCCCAGTATGTAAGCCGTATCTCTTTCATTTTCATCCAAAGCCACCGTAATTACCCTCCCTTTATTTCTCATAAGATACGCTTTTATTATTGCGCATCTCGTATGAGAGATTTTATAAAAAGCCCTGCCCCTGTCGTCTTTGTAATCTTGCTCGCTCTTAATGCGCATCATAGCGTTTGCAAACAAAGACTCGGGATACAAACCGCCGGAAAGTATGGATTTTAGTATAGAACCCGCCAATACAGGAGATAAATTTTTATCTCTTGATTTTGAAGATACCAAAGAATCTTTTAATTTCATTATTGGCACATATCTGCTATTATCTCGCCCCGCAACGATTTCCATATTTTTATGGTGATTTATAATGTTTTTCAATACGTCCCCAAATGTAGATTGAAGAAAAAAACGTATTGAAATTCTGGCCGCATTGGGGGACAATCCCAAAATATAAAACGTAGCCTTAGTGTCTAATACGGTATCTTTAAAATCAATGTGCTTACCGCTTTTAATAGCGGTCATTGCATCGTCTAGCATTCTATCGTCAATCTTGTTTTCATCATCTCCAAAAGCAAAGAAATCGAATGCGTCCTGATATTCCTCATCGCCTTGTTCCGCCCAATACACAACTGTCGCGTCCCCAAAATATTTAACATGGTTCTTGTCCGCAAGCAAACTGTTTAGTACGGTAGTATAAGCGAAAGCGGCATATTCGGAAACCGGCGCGTTTAATCCCTGCGAATCCTTATTCCCATACGACTCAAAAGCAACATTACCCTTGTTAAACGAAACAATATTTGCGCCCGATGATTGCGCATCTCGGATGCCTTTAATGCTCGGATGAATTCTCGCAATACTCTCCAAATTACCGGTAATTAAGCATTGCATTTTTGTATCGTTTGAACTGTCGTCAGAAACCCTTGAAATTCTCCACGCATTTTTTATATCTTCCGCTTCTGTTGCCAATGTATCGCCATACATAAAAATCAAGTTGCCGCCATTTTTAATTTCCTCCAAATCTTTTTTCAGAACCGCGCAATTTTCCGCATTGCTTGGAATCCAATTATTGAAAAAATTTTTTATCGCAACCGCTGTTTTCGAGGCGCAATCTCTTAATATTGCCAGATGTTTTTCCTTCGTAGCCTCAAAACATTGCAGACTCCTTGCAGGTTTTCCTTTATTGTCTACGCCCAAAATATATGAAGAATTATCGCATAAAAAATTAGGATTTGAACCAGTACCCGCTCGCTTGACTCTTTCCGGCACATTTTCTGACCTTGGCATCAACGTTTTTTTCTTACCGCTTGTAACCTCTTCCCTAAGATCAACGACTTGAACGATCTCTCCATCCTCGTTTAGCCTAAGTCCAAAAGAGATTTTTTCGTTGCTCCAACCTTTCAAGGGCAACTTACCCTTATGCGCCAAGTTTTCATACCGCCTAAACAAAGACTGTAGTATCACATCCTCACCTCCACATCTCGTAAATCTAATACGCCATCTTTTAAGACTGCTCTAAAAAATTTCGGGTTTATGTCCTCTTTCACTGAATAATCCATATCGTAAAGCATAAACCCTAAATCTTTCTCACCTTCGTAAGCGGTTTTAATTTCATCTTCCTCATAAGGCGAAACTATAGCCGGAAATTCGCGACAGCCAAGGTACGGAGTGTGAAAACACTGTCCTTTTTTAAGCCTTCGTCTGAAAATTTCCGCAAATTTCGCTTCGTTATCCGTAATGTTTATCTCATCAGCCTTCATAACAAAATGCGCATCAACAATATAATGCACATCTTTTAAAACCATTGAAGC
>JAFXOC010000015.1 GCA_017529085.1 Selenomonadaceae bacterium
GGGCGACGACACTTCTTTTTTTGCGACTGCATCGCTAGACGAGCTTATGGAGGGCGCAAAGATTATACAAGAGCATTTTTGCGGCAATCATATTGATTTTTGCACCATCATAAACGCCAGAAGCGGACGTTGCGGGGAAAATTGCAAGTACTGCGCGCAAGCCGCTTGCCATAACACAGGTATCGACGAGTACGGATTTTTGCCTAAAGAGGAGATTATAAAAAACGCCAAAGCGAACGAAGAAGCGGGCGTCAACCGTTTTGCGATGGTAACGTCCGGCAGAGCGTTGGGCGGAGAAGAATTTGACAAGGCTATCGAAACCTATAAAGAGATGAATGAAACCGTAAAAATAGCCCTCTGCGCTTCACACGGCATTTTGACGAGGGAACAGTTTAAACGCTTGAGGGAAGCAGGGGTCACGAGTTACCACCACAATATCGAAACGTCCAAACGATTCTTCCCGGAGATTTGCACAACGCACACTTACGAGGATAGGATAAACACGATAAAAATAGCCACCGAAGAGGGTTTAAACGTGTGTTCGGGCGGCATTATCGGCATGGGAGAAACCTTTGAGGACAGAATAGATATGGCGATAAGTCTGGCGGAACTTGACATCAAATCAATCCCCATAAATGCCCTTATGCCCATAAAAGGCACAGCTTTGGAAAATCGCGAAACTTTGGCGGCAGACGAAATTTTGCGGACGATAGCCATGTTCCGCTATATAAACCCTGAAGCGAACATTCGACTTGCGGCGGGAAGGAAACTCTTGCCCGAGAATGGCAAGACCGCATTTATTCACGGCGCATCCGCCTCTATCACGGGAAATATGCTGACGACTTCCGGAACCACCATAAAAGAAGATATGGAGATGCTTGAGGAATTGGGGCTTAGCAATAAGTGAGAAAATTTTTTTTCGCGAACAGTAAAAAAAACCTTCCGCAAACGAAAATATGCGGAAGGTTTTTTGCGTTGCTTTAAAAAAAATTTTCTCCTTAACTTGCAATTATGAAAACTAACTGATAAAATAGAGGAAAAATCATTGGGAGAAAAATCATGCGACTTAGACGAAAACCTTGGGTTGACAACGCTATTCACGAATTTGACGACTTTGTATATTCGAGAGATTTTGCTTTAGGCGAAGAAAAAAAAGGAACATGGGCGGAAATTTTTGGACGAGAAGCGCCCCTTTATCTTGAACTCGGTATGGGTAAGGGCGATTTTATGCGGGAATTTTGCCTAAAGCATCCCGAAATAAACTTTATCGGCGTAGAACTTCAACAAGACGTATTGTATAAAGCGGCGCAAAAAATCAGCGAAGCCGAAATCACAAACGCGCGACTTCTCGTTTTTGACATTACTCACATCGAAAACATCTTCGCCGAAAACGAAATCGACAGAATTTACCTCAATTTCTCCGACCCGTGGCCAAAACGTCGCCACGCCAAAAGACGCTTAACTCACAGAAATTATCTCTTAAAATACAAAAAACTTCTGAAACCCACAGGCGAAATCTGCTTTAAAACCGATAACCGCCCACTTTTCGACTTCTCCATAGCCGAATTTTCCGCCCTTAACATGGAAACACTCGACATATCCTACGACCTACACGCAGAAAACCGCCCCGACAACATCATGACCGAATACGAACGAAAATTCTCCTCTAAAGGCGAAAAAATCTGCTTCTTTCGAGGTAAGTTTTGTGGATGAGTCAAGTTCTTACTTTTCTTTTTCTCTTTTTTTGTAAAAAAAGAGAAAAAGAAAAGTAACAAAAGAAAAAGAGAAAAAAACTTTAATAAGGGGTTTTGTGAATGTTGAAAGTATTGTGGTATAAATTAACAATAAGAGCTTATTAAAGTTTTTTCTTTCTCTTTTTTCTTTGCTTCTTTCTTTTTTCTCTTTCTTTTTTACAAAAAAGAAAGAGAAAAAAGAAAGAAGGAAACTCGCCTATAAAACAAAACACAGGAGGAAAGGTAATTGCGGAAGATATTTTGGGAGAGCGACCAAGAGGCTATACTGGCTATAATGCTTGTGCTTATAGTGCTTGGGACGATAAATGTGTTTAGTTCAAGTTTTGTGATGGCGGAAGCGGATTATAACAACTCGTATTTTTTCCTGAAGAAACAGCTTGCGAATGTGCTTGTGGGAGCGGTGTTTTTCGGGATATGTTGGTATATAGACTATCACCGTTGGCGAGATTGGATGCCGATTATTTTAAGCGTAACGATTGTCGCGCTGGTGTTGGTTTTATTGATAGGTCCTTCTGTAAATGGTGCAAAAAGATGGTTGCCGTTGCCCCTTTTTCAGGTGCAGCCGGCGGAGATTGCAAAATTGGTATCTATAATGATGACGGCGGCGTATTTGTCAAGACGCGTGTATTTGAATAAAAGCATAGAATTATTGAGCAGACAAACGGGGATAGTGCTTGTTATGTTTGCGCTTACCGAAATCGAGCCTGATATGGGGACGGCGTGCATAATAGCGGGCGTGCCTTTTGTGATGATGCTGGTGGCGGGGTTGGATAAGGAAAAAGCTATACAATTGGTTGCGACTATCGTTATCGCCGTCGTGATAATGTGCTTTTTACAGCCCTATCGTTTGGAACGCATTATGGTGACTTATGATCCGTGGTCGGACGCGGAACGGGTGGGGTATCAAACGGTGCAGTCGCTTTCCGCGATTGGTTCGGGCGGATTTTGGGGCATGGGATTAGGAGTAGGCGCGAGTAAATACGATTATCTGCCCGAAGGTCATACGGATTTTGCCTTCGCCATTTTCTGTCAGGAAAACGGCTTTGTGGGCGCAATATTGGTGTTTATGCTGTTTGCCGCATTTACGGTGTACGCGGCGAGGATTGCCGCAAGGTCTGTGGATATTTTTGGGGAAATGCTCTCTATCGGGATATTGGTGCTGATAATAGGTCAAGCCGTGGCGAATTTGTTGATGGTGGGCGGAATGTTCCCCGTTGTGGGAGTGCCGTTGCCGTTTATAAGTTACGGCGGCACGTCGCTTATCGTGAATATGAGCGCAATGGGAATTTTGGCAAACATAGGCAAACAAGGCGACGCATTGGAGCTTGAACGAGAAGAAATGAGATATTTGGAAGAAATGGAAAAAAGCAAGGATCCGTTCGGGGTGAAAAGATATAGATTGTAGGGAGAATAGCTATGAAGCAATTTTTGACGATATTTGGGGTTCTCCTTATTATGGTCGGGATTTTCGGAATATCTTATACTTATAATGTAGATCACAGAAGCGCAGAACATTTGTCTGCTTATTGCACCATAGATTTCCAAACGTCGAGGAACGAGGACGGGAAATTAGAAGGCGCGGTCATGAGTTTGTGGGATTACCGCTACGACGCGGCAAAACTTGAACGCCGCGCGGCTCTTTATACAGACGGCGACGTATGGGAAATGGTCGCAACCGTAAAACAGACCGAGCCTAAGGAAGGCGACGAGGAGCATCCGTTTCAAAGAGAGAACAAACTCTTCGTGGAATTTCCGAAATCATCGCTCGCCGCTATCAGAAAAGCGGACGAAGTGCGTTTTCGTTTCTATTACGACAACGGTCAGACGATAGATTTGCCTTTAAACGCGCCGGATCTTGAATATTGGAAAAAACAGCTTATACCGTAAGACTACGCCTCTATATGAAAGAAAGCCCCTGCAACAAAAAATTGTTGCAGGGGCTTTCTTTCAGTTACTATTCACAGTTGCGGACTCTCCTCCCTGCCGCTTCGCGGCTTTCCCTCCTCTGGGAGGAGGGCTTTTTACGCTATATTAAAACTTTCCTATTTGTGCCCCCCTCCTAGAGGGGGGGGAGGGGGGAGATTCCGTGAATAGTAACTTTTTCATTCGCCCACAAATTTCTTGTGGGTTTCCACATATTCTTTTAATTTATCGGGATATTCCTTTGTGTACGTTATTGTGGGGATAGATATGGTGGCTTCGGTTTTGTCGCCTTTAACCGCTTGAATTGCCGCTTCAACCGCTTGATAGCCCATTTCGTAAGGTTGCTGCGTGGTTATGGCTATCATGTTTATGTTGCCGTCAAGCATCTCTCTTGCAAATTTCATGCTCATGTCCGTACCGGCAAGCATAATATCCGTGCGGTTAAGGCGCTTTAACGTGTCAAGCGCCGCTTTTGTGGTCATCTGATTCCAACACCATATAAAATTGATGTCAGGCTGCGTATTTAACAAATCTTCAATCGTAACGCAGGTTTCTTCATACAAATGCCCGTGAACTTCCGCCGCAACGGTGAGTATCTTTTGCGCCACAAGCGGTTCCACCGAATCCAAAAATCCGTTGCACCGCTCCACCCCTATGGAAAAAGAACTATCCGTTACATATAATGCCTTTAATTTTTTTATATCATTCTTTTTCACATATTCTTTTAAGTATTCCCCCGTAGCGGAGCCCAAAACTTTATTGTCAACCACAATCTGCGCCGTAGGCGAAGGCTTTACTATCGTGTTCCAGGTGACAACAGGTATGCCCATTTCAGAGACCTCTTTCAAAGCCTCTCCGCTCTCATTCACCGTCAACGGACACACCACAATGGCTTTTGCTTTATTCTTCACTTGCTCGTTGATAAGATCTCTTTCAACCGCCACATCATAACGCGAATCTCCCTTAACCAAGTTCACGCCGTGTTTAGCCGCCGCAGCGTCCATACCGGCTATGGCTTCCACAAACCATTCGCCCGACGCTTCAAATATAACGCTGCCTATGGTAATCTTGTCGCCGCCTCCACAGCCGCCAACCACCATCGCCATCAGCATCATACAAACTACAACTAACTTCTTCATTCCCACCCACTCCCTTTCTTGTTGGGGCTTCGCCCCAAACCCCACAAGGGGCGCTGCCCCTTGACCCTGCCAAAGGAGCTTCGCCCCTCTGGACTCCCGTTTTAAATTATTTAATTTATTACGGGGTGCGGGGGCGAAGTCCCTGCCGGAAGTCCAGAGGGCAGCGCCCTTTGGTGGGAGTTTGAGGGCGAAGCCCTCAACTTACTTGCAAATATTATATTGATTCTTGCCGTTGTTTTTTGAAACGTAGAGGACGGAATCGGCGTTTTTGTAGAGTTCTTCGAAAGTGACGCCGTTTTTGGGGTATATGGCGACGCCGATGCTTGAGGTGATGTTGACCTCGTTTTTGCCGTCCGAATAGATTTCGTTTATGATGGCGCAGAGAGCTTTCGCCTTTGCCTCAATGATCTTTTGACCGACTTGCACGCCTTCGCCTGAAAGTTTGAGGAAGGCCGTGAATTCGTCGCCGCCGATTCTGCCTACAAAGTCGTTTTCGCTGAAGACGGTGCAGATTTTCTGCGCAACGTCCGTTATAACTTTATCGCCTACAATGTGACCCAAAGTGTCGTTGACTTTTTTGAAATTGTCAAGGTCTATGATGTAGAAGGCGTACAGGTTCTCCTTTTCATTTGATTCCGCGAGGAGATTTTTGACGTAGCTTGTGAATGCGCCTTTGTTTAAAAGACCGGAAAGCGGATCTATTTCCGCTTTTTGCTTTAGCTTCTCCTGTTTTGTCACCTCGTCTTCAACGTCCATAAAGTTGCCTACTAAGCGAAGCGGCACGCCGTTATCGTTTCTGACTATGGTACCCGTGCAGCGGAACCAGTAGTAATTGCCGTCGGCGCAGAGAATACGCATTTCGTGATTTAGGCTGCCTTTGCCGCTCTTAATTGCAGAGACAATGTCGTCCATAACGGAAACGTCGTTTTCGTGAACTATCTCTTTGGCTTTTTTTAGGAGATTGTCAAGACTGTAACTTTCTTCCCCTTCGGAATCTATGTACTGAACGCTGCCGTTTAGGACGATTTCGCGTTTTTTGAAATCGTAGTCAAAGACAACGGTGTGAGCTTGACGCGTCACCATCTTAAATCTCTCGTTTGATTGCTCCACAATCGCCATACCGCGAATTAAGTGCAAAATGGTCACAAAGAGGAACACGAAAGCTAAAGTTATCATGCCTTCGACAAAGAGCATATTGTAAGACAATGTATTGCTTTGCTTCTTTATAACGTCTTGTGGTATAACAATCGCGTAGTACCAGTTGTTAAGTCCGACCGGCGTCAACACCGCAAGCCGCTCTCTAGAGCCGGTTTTGTAGGGTACGGTCATTGTTTTAGCGTTCAAAACGTCTATCTTAATGTCTTTAAGGCTTGTTTCTCCGTTAATTCCCCAACTTGAACCCAAATCGTAAAAGTTTGCGATGCGATCCGTCACAAGTTCATTCGTGGCGCTTCTCGCGATAATCGTGCCGTTTCTTGAAAGCAATAGTGATGTGCTCGTCTCTTGAAAACCGACCGCTTCTATTAAGTTTCTGAGCACCATCAGCGGAAACTGTCCGTACATAACGCCTTGAGGCTCGTCGTTTTGCAAAATAGGTACTGCAATATAGAGAAAATCGCCGTTCTTCCTGTCGTGCAGCACCGAATCGGAAATAGTGGTCTTGCCTTCCAGCGCCAACTTGAAATAGTCCGCTTTGGAAAAGTCCCCAATGATATTTCCCTTGTTATCCACAAGCCGTCCGCTTTTCCCCGCCGCGGCGATCAGCTGGAAACCCTCTATGTTTTCAAGCTGTTTTATTTTTTCGAATATCGCCGCATCGTTTGTCATGTCCGTATTTTTAAACTGCCGCGCCAAATGCTCCAACAAATCTATCTGATTGTTAAGCTTTGTGTTGAAAGCCGCAGCTTGGCTCCTAGCGTTAGTTTCAAGATAAAATTCCGTGGTTGAGGCTATCATTTCGTCCGTATGCCTTGAGAACCACAAAAACGACCCGACCAAGATTCCAACCGTCAGCAGCACAGCTAAGATAGTCGGCAACTGCATTCGTATCTTGTTTTTCATAGCTATCCTTTCTTTTGAGATTGGGTATAAACCCTCCGTAAAATAATTGTATTTTCAAATAAAATTCTGCGAAATTTGAAAATCTCCTGCATAATAGCGTAAAAAGGGACAAAAGTCTGTTAGACTTTTGTCCCGCCGAACTGTAGACAAAGTATTTTTAGTGAGTCGATCGTATCATTTTTATTTACCTATTGACAAACTAGGTTTATCTAATTATAATGATTTTCGCATGACAACCTCTAAAAACTATCAAATTTCTCTGCTGACTCCCCGCCCCGAAGGGGCGGGGAGTCAGCAAAAGCAAGCTTTTAGAGGGTCCCATATCATTACATCAACATAAATTTACTTTGCAAAGCGGGGGAAAAATATGGAAACGACGCGCTTGGAACCTTTTATCATAGACACCTTTAAAGAACTTCACTCTTGTCCGGAACTTTCGTACGAGGAATTTGGAACCACGGCGAAGATAAAAAGTATCTTGCAAAAAGAAAATATTGAAGTTTTAGACCTCCCGCTAAAAACGGGACTTGTGGCGAAAATCGGCAATGAAGAATCTCCCGTTGTGGCTTTGAGAGCCGATATAGACGCGCTGCCCATAGATGAGGAAACAAACCTGCCTTACGCTTCAAAAACCCCCGGCAAAATGCACGCCTGCGGGCATGATTTTCATACCGCCGCGCTTTTGGGGGCGGCGCTGTCGTTAAAAAGCACGGAAGACAAATTAAAAGGCGGCGTCCTACTTGTTTTTCAACCTGCCGAAGAAGACGCGGGGGGCGCGTTAAAAATTGTCGGTACAAACGCCTTAAAAGATGCAAAAGTGATTTACGGGTTGCACACTTCTCCACTTTATCCCGTGGGGACGCTCGGCATCAGCCCCGGCCCCGTCATGGCGGCGGTGGATAGGTTTACGGTTACTTTTGTCGGCAAAGGCTGTCATGCGGCGCATCCGGATGAAGGCGCGGACGTTATTCCGCTTGTCTCTGAATTTGTCTTGGCGTTGCAGACCATAGTCAGCCGCAACAGCAACCCTTTCGCCGCTAATTTGGTAAGCGTAACGAAGGTATCGGCGGGAAATACATGGAACGTTTTGCCGGAAACGGCGGAAATCGAAGGGACAGTCCGAACGCTTACGATTGAAGACAGAAAGATGATTAAATCGAGATTTTACGCCCTTGCGGAGGGATTGGCGGCCGCTTTCGGCGCAAAGGTCAAAATTGACTGGTGGGACGGGCCGCCCCCCACAATAAACGATGTATTATGGACAAATTTTGTCGAACATATCGCCGAAAAAGAGGGATTTATCGTTGAAGCCGCAACTCCATCCTTAGGCGGCGAGGACTTTTCGGAGTACCAAGCAAAAATTCCCGGCGTATATATCAAAGTGGGGACTGGCGAAACTTATCCTCACCACACTTCCAAATTCGTCGCCGATCCCGCCGCGCTGTTGCCTGCGGCAAATCTTTTGGCGCATCTGGCAAGAGAGACGTTAAGGGGGATAAAATGATAAAATTCAAAAACGTGGGCAAGACGTTTAACGGCGGCGTAGAAGCCCTGCGTGACGTAAACCTCGCCATAGAAAAGGGGGATATTTTCGGCGTTATCGGTTTTAGCGGCGCGGGCAAGTCTACGCTTTTAAGAATGGTGAACGCCTTGGAAAAGCCCACCTCCGGCTCTGTCGAAATAAACGGAGAAGTCGTCGATACCCTAAGTTACGATGAACTTCGACGGGTTCGCAAAAGCATCGGCATGGTGTTCCAGCAATTTAACCTGTTAGAAACCAAAACCGTCTTTGAAAACGTGGCGATTCCCCTAATCCTCCAAAAGGAGAAATCCGAAAAAATCGCCGCGAGGGTCAAGGAGCTTTTGGATTTTGTGGAGCTTTCCGACAAGGCGGAATTTTTTCCGGGGGAACTTTCCGGCGGGCAAAAGCAAAGGGTGGGCATTGCAAGGGCGCTTGCCACCAATCCTTCGATACTTCTCTGCGACGAAGCCACCAGCGCCCTCGATCCCGAAACCACGGATTCGATTTTGGATCTTTTGGCGAAAATAAATTCTTCGCTAGGGCTGACAATCCTCTTTGTCACTCATCAAATTCAAGTGATACAAAGGCTTTGCCGGCACGTTGCCGTAATGGAAGGCGGGCGAGTGGTTGAAACGGGGACGGTGCTTGACGTTTTCGGCGCGCCAAAGGAAGATATAACCAAACGTTTTGTGCAAACCGTTATCCCCGACAAGCTGCCCGAAACCTTGCGTCAAGACTTAAAAAAGGACAAGCGTTCCTTTAGCATTCTTCGCCTGCGGTTTTTGGGCGAAACCACAAAAGAAAATTTGCTTTATAAAATAAACACCAATTTAAAACTTGAAACCGGGGTGCTTTTCGCCTCCGTAACGGAGCTTCAAGGAGAAATCCTGGGCATATTCATTATTCAGGTTTTCGGCACAGAAGAAAAAATAAAGGAAGCGATTGACTATATCGCCTCCTTTGGCGTTACAAGTCAGGAGGTGATATTGTGATTGAACTCGGAGTACCGCCCGAAAGGCTTTGGCTCGCCACGGAGCAAACCTTGTTTATGGTTTTTGTCTCCCTCTTTATCGGCGCGATTATCGCCATGATTTTAGCCGTAACTTTGGTACTTACCGCGCCAAACGGGATACTTCCCAAACGCTGGATTTTTAGATGCGTGAATCTATGCGTCAACACGGTACGCAGCGTTCCTTTCATTATTTTAATGGTATTCATCCTACCCTTAACCAAATTTTTGGTAGGCACAAGAGTCGGAACGGTAGCCGCATTGGTTCCTCTAGTGGTGTTTATCGTGCCGTATCTTGCAAGGCTCTTTGAAAATTCCCTTTTGGAAGTAAATAAAGGAATTATAGAAGCCGCTCAGGCAATGGGCGCTTCGTATTTTGAAATCATTCGATACTTTATATTGCCGGAGGCGAAAGGCTCTTTAATCTTATCCGTCACCACGGGAACCATCGGACTTTTGGGCGCGACAGCCATGGCGGGCGCCATAGGCGCGGGAGGCGTGGGCGACCTAGCCCTAACATACGGCTACGAACGCTTAAACTTTCCCCTTATGCTCTTTACCGTCGTCGTTCTAATCGTCTTCGTCCAAATAATCCAATCCGTCGGCAACCATTTCGCCGCCAAAGCCCGAAGACGTTAGGTTTGGAGTAAAAGGCGAGTTCCTTCTTTCTTTTTTCTCTTTCTTTTTTGTA
>JAFXOC010000116.1 GCA_017529085.1 Selenomonadaceae bacterium
ATAGACCTACGTCATGAATGTGGGGGAGCCATCAAAAACAAGTTTTTAGAGATGCCCTTAAAAAGTCTAAAGGCGATAAAATTCATTTTGCAAGGGGGACGGCACTTTGGAGTTAGCAACGGTGATCGGCGTCGTCGCCGGTTTTATATCTGTTTTCGTGGGTATGGTTATTAAAGGCGCGCCGATTAGTTCATTGAACAATCCTGCGGCGTTCCTTATCATTATAGGCGGTACTTTTTCCTGCCTTTTCATAGGGCATACCATGGAGCAATTAAAAACCCTTCCCGCCCTTGTTAAAATGACATTTTTCAAGCCTCCTCTTCATCCTAAAGAGGAACTTTTGCAGCAATTCGTTGAATTGTCGCAAATTGCTCGCAGAGAGGGTATCTTAGCCCTTGAAAGCAAGGCGCAGGAGATAGAAGATCCATTTTTTAGAACAGGTCTTGGCATGGTTATAGATGGTATGGATCCGGAGTTTGTGGGTGACGTTTTAGATGCGGAAATTTCTGTTATGCAGGGGCGTCACTCCATTGGTCGCGGTATTCTGACGCAAGCCGGCACATACGCGCCGACTCTTGGCGTGCTTGGCGCCGTGGTTGGTCTTATAGCGGCGCTCGGTAACTTGAACGACGTTAATAAATTAGGTCACGCTATCGCGGCGGCGTTCGTCGCTACGATTCTTGGTATATTCTCGGCTTACGTTTTGTATCTTCCTCTTGCAAACAAATTGAAACTGTTATCTGAAGCTGAAGTCAGCGAAAAGCGCATGATTATTGAGGGGATTTTGTCCTTGCAGGCGGGCGATTCGCCCACCGCTATAGAAGCGAAACTTAAAGTATTTATTCCTCAGTCGCAAAGAGCGGCTTTGGATGCGCAGAAGGGATAATATATGGCTAAGAAGAAAAAGCATGGCGCTCCTCACGAAGAGGAAAACGGCGAGGCTTGGTTGTTGCCTTATTCTGACCTTATGACTCTTTTGCTCGCCTTGTTTATAGCTCTGTTCGCCATCTCTCAGACAGACCAAAAAAAGGTTACTCAGCTTGCCCAAGCTTTTTCGGCTGCGTTTAACATGGGCGGTCCTTCGTTTTTCGACAACGCGGGACCAAACATGAGCATGATGCGTCAGGTCGTTAGCGACGAAGACCAAGGTAATCAGGCGTATTTGGCTGAAAACCAGCAGCTTGAAGAAATTCAACGCCAGCTTGAAGAATATATCGAACAGAATAATCTTGAGGACGAACTTACGACAGAACTTGCGGATGATGGGCTTATGATACGCATAAAGGAAAAAGCGCTCTTTCCGTCGGGTTCCGCTGAGCTTGTCGGTGACGCGCAAAAAATCGGACCTGTTGTAGCGGGGCTTTTGGCGACAATCCCGCAAAGAGTGTTAATATCAGGACACACGGACAACGTGCCCATCAATACGCCGCAATACCCTTCAAACTGGGAATTAAGTTCTTACCGCGCGTTAAATTTTATGAAATATCTCTTATCCATAAACAGCGGTCTTAACCCCGCTCGTTTCAGCGCAATGGGGTACAGCGAATATCGCCCCATAGCTTCTAACGACGATGAAATAGGACGCACCCAAAACCGCAGGGTCGAAATCTTAATAGCAAGATCCCAACACTTCGACCCCCACGAAGAAGAACGCAAAGCCATGAAAGCTAAACTAGGCGAATAACAAAAAGGAGAAAATGACTTTTAGGGGAAAGGAGCTGTCGACGGGATGGCTTCTTTTTTTATGGGAGAGGTTATGATAATAGGCGTAGGGACGGATATTTGTTCCGTGAGAAGGATTGAGCGTGCGGTTGTACGAGAGGAATTTGTGAGAAGGGTATATACGTTGGATGAGATTTGCTATTGCAAGGATAGGAAGAAAGGCGAGGCGGCTTCTTTTGCGGCACGGTTTGCGGCTAAAGAAGCGGTGCTTAAAGCTTTTGGCACGGGGCTTAGGCGGGGTAAAATGACTGATGTGGAAGTCATAACCGATGAATTAGGAGCGCCGCGTATACGGCTTCATGGGGAAATGAAGAATTTTGCCGAGGAAAAAAGAGTGACGGAGATTTATATATCTCTTTCGCACGAACACGATTATGCAACGGCTTTTTGCGTTATGGAGGGTCACGGATGAAGATAGCGTTAAAGGATGAGATGAGAGAGATTGACAGGCGAGCCGCCGAGGAATTTTCGGTAGACGGATTGATGC
>JAFXOC010000117.1 GCA_017529085.1 Selenomonadaceae bacterium
AAAGAAAAAAGAGAAAAAATTTTAATAAACTTAATTTCTTAGTTTCTATAAATTTTTCTAATAAGTTCAATGCAATATCACAAACAATAAATACCCGGGAGCGAGGGCGAACGCCCTTTAGCGGGGACAAGGGGCGGCGCCCCTTGCGGGTTTGGGCGGAGCCCAACAAAAGAAAAAGGAGGCAGTGGTTTATGAAAGTGTTGTATGTGGCGTCGGAAGCGGTGCCTTTTGCTAAGACGGGCGGTTTGGCGGATGTGGCAGGTTCGCTTCCGAAGGCTTTGATAGATGCAGGCGTGGATATTCGGGTTATAATGCCTAAGTTCGGGAAGATTTCGGACGATTTCAAGAACAATATGGAGCATATCTACGACGGCGAGCTGAATGTGTCGTGGAGGTCTAAGTTTGTCGGCGTGGATAAATACGTTTTGGACGGCGTGACGTATTATTTCATCGACAATCAGGAATATTACAACAGGGAAGGCTTTTACGGATACGAGGACGATGCGGAGCGTTTCTCCTTCTTCTGCCGCGCCGTGCTTAACCTGTTGCCCGCTATTGATTTCTTCCCCGACATTATCCATACTAACGATTGGCACGCGGGGCTTGTCAACGTGTTCTTGAAGTTGGAACATCAAAACGACGAGCGTTATCAAAAAATTAAGACATTATACACAATTCATAATCTTAAATACCAAGGCGTATTCCCCAAAGACGTTATGGACGATGTGTTGGGGCTTGATTGGAAGTATTTCAACAACGGGGATTTGGAATTCTACGATGCCGTGAACTTTATGAAGGGCGGACTTATTTATACCGATTATATCAGCACCGTGAGCCGCACTTATGCGGAAGAAATTCAGTACGAATACTTCGGCGAGCATTTGGACGGACTTTTGAGAAGCCGCAAAGACGATATCTACGGCATTGTGAACGGTATTGATTATTCCGTTTACAATCCCGAAACGGATAAGAACTTGTTCGTAAACTATAATGTGGACAGTTACGACAAGAAAATGGAGAACAAAGTTCAGCTCCAAAAGGAATTAGGACTTCCCGTAGGTCGTCGTATTCCTATGGTCGCTTTAGTTTCCCGTTTGGTTGCGGCAAAGGGCATGGACTTAATCGTTCGCATGATGGACGAAATTTTGCAGCATGAGGACATCCAATTCGTACTCTTAGGCACCGGCGACAAAGTGTTTGAGGATTGGTTCAAAGGTCTTGCTTGGAGATTCCCCACAAAGACTTCAATCAACATTCGTTTCTCCAACGAGCTGGCGCAAAAGATGTACGCCGCTTCCGATATTTTCCTCATGCCCAGCAATTACGAGCCTTGCGGCATAGGACAGCTTATCGCTCTCCGCTACGGTTCCATCCCCGTGGTGCGTGAGACGGGCGGATTAAAGGACACCATTCATCAGTACGACAAGTACAGCGAAACCGGCAACGGCTTTGTGTTTAGCAATTACAACGCCCACGAAATGATGTACGCCTTAAAGAAGGCTTTAGGCGCGTATTCGGATTTCATGGATTGGGAGAACCTGATAAAGAACGCCATGAACAGCGATTACAGCTGGAAGGGTTCGGCGAAGGAATATGTGAAACTTTACGAGAAGTTATTGGCGAAGTAAAAAAAAGCGGTGAAAAACTCCAAATGAGTTTTTCACCGCTTTTTTCCTCTATACATCCCAAACAATTTGGCCACTAAAATTTAACAATTGCGATAAAAAAATCCCCTTCGGGGGATTTTTTTTATGAAAATTTTGTAACATATGTTACGGACAAATTCTCTTCTTCTTTGTATAATAAACACATTA
>JAFXOC010000016.1 GCA_017529085.1 Selenomonadaceae bacterium
AATTTCGTGTTGTTTGCGCTCATTAAATCTATCATGAACTGCATGGATTTTTCTTGAACGTCCGCCATCAAAGCTTCCACTTCTTCGTTTGAAAGCCCTTTGGCTTTTGGCGCTTCTTCAGATTCGGCGGAATCTTCGACTTTAGGAGCGGTTTGCCCCGTAGCCGCTGTCGTATCATCGTTTACATCGGCGTTTTCGGCAATGTTGGCGGCTTCTGCCTGCGCTTGTTTTGCGGCTGAAGAAATATCAACGGAAAAAGCCTCGCCGTGGGGGTCTTTTTCCTCCGTTAATCCTGCGTTTTGCGCCGCCGTATAATTTTCTGCGGCTTTTCTGATTGTTCCCGATTGATATGCGCTGATCGCTGTTTGCGCAACTCCTACAGTACCTACATCCATGTTTTCCATCCTCCTTTAAAATCAAGAAGTCATTCCATTCCGTTGAAAAAAACTTCTTGCATTGTCAAAAAATGACAACATCCCTATAAGTATTATCGTTTATAATTTGTAAAACTTAAGTCATTTTATAGTCAACGCAAATAAATTTTTTCCCCGCCCGAAGGGCGAGGAAAAAAAGATAATCACAAATATTTTTGACGTTGACTGTATTATGAAAAAAAGAAAAAAGTGTGTGAAAAAATTTTAAGCAGGAAAAACCCGGCTTACGGCGAAATAGTGTAAGATAAAATATAGACGGGAGCGGGAAGATTTGCGAAGAATAGCGGTTTACGGAAAAGGCGGCATAGGGAAATCCACCATGACAAGTCATTTGTCGGCGGCTTTTGCCAATCTCCAAAAAAAAGTTTGCCAGATAGGTTGCGACCCTAAAGCCGATTCCACCATGAATTTACTTAGCGGCGAAGAATTGACTTCGGTTATGGGATATATGCGGGATTTTGATAAAGAGCCGGAAAGTTTGGAGGAAATTTCTAAAATAGGATATAAGGGTATTTTGTGCATCGAAACGGGAGGACCAACGCCCGGACTTGGTTGCGCAGGACGCGGCATTATCGCTACGTTTAACCTTTTAGAGAAACTTTCCCTGTTTGAATCGTTTAATCCTGATGTTGTGCTTTATGACGTGTTGGGGGACGTGGTGTGCGGAGGTTTTGCCGCGCCTATAAGGGAAGGATACGCCGAAGATGTTTTAATCGTAACTTCCGGCGAAAAAATGGCGCTTTACGCCGCGAATAATATTGCAACTGCCGTGGAAAATTTTGCGGACAGAGGATATGCGAAGGTAAGAGGCATTATATTAAACAGACGAAACGTGCCTGATGAAGAAGAAAAAGTAAAAAATTTTGCAAACGAACATAATTTGCCGATTGTATTGGATATACCGAGATGCGATGATATAAACAAAGCGGAAGAAATGGGAAAAACATTGATAGAAACAAATATAAATCATGAAATCAGCCGCAAATTTATAGAGTTTGCCAATAATTATAAATAAATTTTACCCGGGATTCCAAAGGGCTGCGCCCTTTGGCGGGTCAAGGGCAGCGCCCTTGCAGGGTTTGGGGCGGAGCCCCAATTAAGGAAAGACTATGAGTGAAGCTTATTACATAACGGCGGGGGAGCTTTTGGATAGGGGAAGTATTCCGGAAGAACTGCAGAAGAACGCCCATTTGATTTATAATTCGCCGGCGGCGTTGGATTTTAATTCGCCGGGAGCGGAGGGGTTCGGGGTTAAACGGGCGGGGCTTGCGGTGCCGGGTTCTGTAATGCTTTTGGTGTCGCCGGCTTGTTGCGGCAGGAATACTTCGGCTCTGGGACAGGGTTTCGGCGAGAGATTCGCTTATTTGCTGCTCGATGAAAACGATATTGTTACGGGAAAACATCTTACAAAAATCCCGGAGGCGGCAAACGAGTTTGTGAATAGCAGGGAAGAGTTGCCAACCGTTCTTATGCTGTGTATAACTTGCGTTGACGCGCTGCTTGGAACCGATATGGAGCGGGTTGCAAGGAAAGTTGAGGAAAAAATCGGTATTCCGTGCCGACCTTGTTATATGTACGCGCTGACAAGGGAAAGCCACCGTCCGCCAATGGTGTATGTGAGAGAGACGGTTTATTCGCTGTTGGAACCTGCGAAAAAAAAATACGATGTTGTAAATTTGCTGGGTTATTTTTCGCCGCTTAACGATAAAGCGGAACTTTACGAGATATTGAGGAAAGCTGGCGTAAAGCGCGTCCAAGAACTTTCGCGAACCAAAACAATGGAGGAATACCATAAACTTTCGGAAGCGAATTTTAATTTGGTGTTAAATCCCGAAGCAAGAGCCGCCTCAAAATTTTTCCTCAATAAGTTAAATATTCCGTCCATTGAACTTACAAGACTTTACCAAATAGATAAGATACGCTCCCAATATGCGGCGCTTGCTCGGGCGATAGACGCGCCTATTGATGATACAGTATATTATGAAGAAACATTGGATACAATAGAGCGTTTTATGCGCGCCTACGGTGACAAACAGCTTGCGATTGGTTCGCGCATAAACGGCAACGCCTTTGAAATTGCCCTTGCGATGGTGCGTTATGGGTTAAAGGTAAAAGAAATTTTCGCTGACCCTGAACTTCGAGATTTTGCCTATTTGAAACATCTGGCAAAATTAAGCCCCGAGACTAAAATAATGAGCAATCTTTCGCCGACGATGGTTCATTATAAAGAGGATACAAGCGTAACCCTTGCCTTAGGTAAGGATGCGGCGTATTATCATCCGAAGGTTCCGAGCGTTTACTATAATGAGGAAATTCAACCTTTCGGGTATCAAGGGATTAAGGGGCTTTTTTCGGCGATGGAAAGCGCGCTTGCAAAGGTGAAGAAATGAAAGGACTACGACTCTATATACCGCCTTTTGCGCCGGACGACAGCGGGGCGGCGGCGGTTTTATACAAATTGGGCGGCGTTACCGTAATTTTGGATGCGGGAGGTTGCGCGGGAAATATAGCGGGTTTTGACGAGCCGCGCACAAACGAAAAAAGCGCGGTTTTCAGCGCAGGGCTTAGGGACATGGACGCAATTTTGGGGCGGGACGAAAAGTTGGTGGAAAAACTTGCTTTGGCGGTAAAACACATCGACGCAAAATTCGCGGCGATTATAGGCACGCCCGTTCCGGCGGTTATAGGCACCGATTATAAAGCCCTTAAACGAATGATTGAAAATAAATTAAACATTCCCGTTGTTACCGTTGATACGGACGGTACAAGGCTTTACGATGAAGGAATATCCAAGGCTTATGTGGAACTGTTCAAAACTTTTGCGACCAATACGCCCAAAAAGAAAGTTTTAGGAATTTTAGGCGCAACGCATTTTGATTTTCCCGAAAAATTTGATTGGCGAAAATTCGCCGCATCGCAGCCATACGATGAAATTCTTCTCTACGGCTACGACGGCTCTCTTGATTCTTTCATAAAAGCGGGAGGCGTTGAAAAAAACTTGGTGGTTTCGACTGCGGGGCTTAAAGCGGCGAAATATCTACGGGAAAGGTTCGGTACGCCTTTTGAGGTTTTCCGTCCCTTAGGAAAATGCGAATTGTCTCCTTCAAACGCTGAAATCGCTAAAGAAAAGGGAAAAATTTTAGTTATGCACGAACAGTTTTGCGCCAACGCCGTCAGGGATAAAATCGAAAGATTGTCGCAGCGTAAAACCGTTACGGTAGGCTGTTGGTTCACAATGGATAAAGAATACGCTCGCATTGGCGATGTAAAATTTACGGAGGAAAAAGATTTTCAAGATTATGTGAAAGCAGAAGATTTTGACGGGATTTTTGCGGATAGGATATTTATGAGAGCCATACCTTTTTACAAAAATACTTTTATACCGCTTCACTATTTTGCAGTCAGCGGAAGCGAGGCCCGTAATGCTTAACATAAAAGTTTGCGGAATTGTGCAAGGGGTGGGGTTTCGACCGTTTGTTGCGCGGCTTGCGGATGAGTTTGGCATAATGGGTACCGTTGCTAATAAAGGTTCGTATGTTGAAATATTCGCTATGGGCGACGAAGTTGCCTTAAAAAATTTTACGGAAGGCTTAAAAATGCGCGCCCCTAAACGTTCGGCGATAATATCCCTTGATATTTTAAAAGTTCCCGATAAAGATTATTCGGAATTTTCCATAATAGAGAGCGAAAGGGAAGAGGGAAAAATTTTCGTATCGCCGGATATTGCGGTTTGCGAGGATTGCAAAAGGGAACTCTTTGACAAAAACAATCGTAGGTATTTGCATCCCTTTATAAACTGTACCGCTTGCGGCCCTAGGCTCACGATTTTGGACGCTATGCCATACGATAGGGAGCGCACAAGTATGGGAGAATTTCCCATGTGCGATAAATGCGAAAAGGAATATTTTACGCCGGAGGACAGGCGTTATGACGCTCAACCCGTATGTTGCAACGATTGCGGCCCCGAGGTTTATATTTTGGGCAAAGATTTAAGAGGTGCAGAGGCTATAAGAGAGGTTAGGCGAGCGATAATAAGAGGCGAAATCGTCGCCATAAAGGGAATAGGCGGTTTTCATCTATCTTGCGACGCTACAAACGAAGAGGCTGTGGCGAAACTTCGCAAGCGGAAGAGTCGCCCGGTAAAACCGTTTGCGCTTATGGCAAAGGATATGGATGCGCTTTCAAAAATTGTGGAAATTCCGGGAAATGCGAAAGAAATTATTGACGGTCCGCAAAAACCGATACTTTTATTACCGAGAAAGGACAATTCTCCCGTCGCAAAAAATATCGCTATCGACAATCCTAAATTGGGAGTAATGTTGCCTTACGCGCCTATACAATCCTTGATTTTTAGATTAGACGACGAAGACGACGCTCTAATGCCGGAAATACTCATTATGACCAGCGGCAATCCATCCGGCGCGCCTATTTGCCATACGGACGAAGAAGTCAAAGAGTCGCTTTCAAGCATTGCGGACGTGATTTTATCACACAACAGAAGAATACGGCTTCGAGCCGATGATTCCGTTATGGGTATCTTAAACAACGCGCCTTATATGATAAGGCGAAGTAGGGGATACGCGCCGCTTCCCGTTATGATGAACGGCGATTTTAAAGGCGAAGTCTTAGCGATAGGCGGCGAACTTAAAAATTCTTTTTGTCTTGCAAAAAACGAATTGTTCTATCCTTCGCCATTCATCGGGGATATGACTGATTTACGGAGCGTCATTGCTCTTAAAGATTCCGTTAATCTTATGGAGTCGCTTTTGGAGATAAGACCTCAAATCGTAGCGGCAGACCCGCACCCTCTTTACAACACTTCGGCAGTAGCCAAAGAATTGGGATTGCCCGTATTTTTCGTCCAACATCATTACGCCCATATACTTTCATGTATGGCGGAAAATCACGAATACGGCGAAGCGTTGGGACTTGCCTTTGACGGTACGGGTTACGGGGAAGACGGCGCTATATGGGGCGGCGAACTTTTAAGGGTGAATGCGACGTCTTACGAAAGGCTTGCCCATATCGAACCCTTTGTACTTGCGGGGGGAGATAAGGTTTCAAGGGAAGGGTACCGCATTGCAATTCAATTCTTATACGAAGAATTTGAAGGAGACGAAGAAAAAGTCTTTGAAACGGTAAAAAAACTTGATTTAGCTACAAAAGAGGAATTTTTAGCTATAATGTTCATGCTAAACAACAACATTAACACGGCGATTTCCACAAGCGCGGGAAGGCTTTTTGACGGAGCGAGCGCACTTCTTGGCATAAGGAAGCGTTCTACCTTTGAAGGTGAAGCTGCAATTTACTTGGAATTTGCAGCTGAAAAATTTTTAGCCGAAAATCCCAAGTTTACGGAAGATATATTTTTTCCTCATAACAGCGAGATTTTTGACGGTGTTATGCGAACGAAGCGAATTATGAGGGAACTCTTAAAAAGACGGCTTAACGGTGAAAATCCGAATAAACTCGCTTATTTGTTCCACAAGGCGCTTGTTTTTGAAATGCTTCAATCGGCTCTATGGGCGAAAGAGAAAACAAACATAAAAAAAATCGCCCTATCGGGCGGAGTTTTTCAAAATCAACTCTTAACAGCGCTAACAAAAAAGGCGTTGGAAAACAACGGCTTTCATGTATTGACTCACTCTCTAATCCCGCCAAACGACGGCGGCATAGCGCTAGGTCAAGCCTTCGCCGCTATGGCTTACTTAAATAAAAAGAAAACAAATTATTAAAGTTTTTTCTTTTTCTCTTTCTTTGCTTCTTTCTTTCTCTTTTTCTTTTTTACAAAAAAGAAAAAGAGAAAGAAAGAAGGAACTTGCTGTAACGAAGGAGGATAAATATGTGTGTGGGAATACCGGGGAAAGTGGTAAGTTTTGATAAGGACATGGCTATAATAGATGCGACCGGGGCAAGGCGCGAGGTGTCGCGGGAGCTGATAGACGAGTTGGATGTGGGGGATTATGTAATGGTTCACGCCGGAGTCGCTATCGCTAAGATAACGGGTGAAAGCGAAAGCTAGTCAAAAAGGTATCGAGAAGGCTCAAAGGGAGAATGTATGGACAGTAGTTTAAAGAAGATTTTTGGAGAACTTTTTAACCTTCATAAGGACAGAGCGCCTTTTGAAGAAATTGCGGAGCGCATATATTCTGGCGGCACGCTTAAAGGCACCAATATGTGCATATTGGTGCTGGCGATTTTTATCGCGTCTATCGGGCTTAATATGAACAGCGTAGCCGTAATTATCGGCGCCATGCTCATTTCGCCGCTTATGGGCGTCATTATGTCCATAGGTTACGGCATGGCGACATACGACACCGACTATGTTAAGGAATCGTTTTTAAAACTTATCTTTCAGGTTACGCTTTCGGTGCTGACTTCCGCTCTTTACTTTACGCTTTCGCCCATAGATACAGCTTCGTCGGAATTGTTGGCGAGGACGGAGCCTACTATTTGGGACGTGCTTATTGCTGTTTTCGGCGGGCTTGCGGGAATTATCGGAAGCACCCGCATTGAAAAGGGTAATGTAATCCCGGGGGTCGCAATAGCGACAGCTCTTATGCCGCCTCTTTGCACGGCGGGATTTGGGCTTGCCACTCAATCGCCTAAATTTTTCTTCGGCGCATTGTACCTCTTCTTTATTAACAGCGTTTTTATTTGCCTTACCACATTTGTTATTCTAAAGTGGATAGATGTTCCCGCTAAGAATTATGTTTCCGAGGGAGCTTTTAAAAGACAGCGCTGGGGTCTTACCATTCTGGGTATTGTGGTAATTATCCCGAGTTTGTTCGTGGCTTATAGAAGCGTATCGGATCACTTGACGCAGGTGCAAGTAAAAAATTATATAGACAAGAATTTTAACACTCGAGATTCGCAGGTTGTGGCGTACCGCATAACTCCGGATAAAGACGAATTGGAAATTACGATTGTGGGTAAGAACATAACGCAAGAAGAGCAGGCGGAACTTGCGAAAAAAATAAGCGAATATCCGCGTTTGTCGGGGTTAAAGCTGGATATTATCCAAAACGATATGACGGGCACCGTCAGAACAGAGGATTTGCAGAATGTTATCAATACGAAATGGGCTGACGTTGGCGGCGCAACTTTGGAAAAAACCAAGGAAGAACTGAAAAAGTACCAAGAGCGCAGTTTGCTTTACGCTCCCGCTTATCAAAGGTACACGCAAGATAAG
>JAFXOC010000118.1 GCA_017529085.1 Selenomonadaceae bacterium
GTGCGGTACATGGTATCCGATTGAAGCATGACTTTGTACGAACGACCGAATTGGTTGAAGTCGTTCACCTGATAACCGCCGAAGTTCACCTGCAATGCCGTAAACACATCAGAAAGTTTCACGCCTAAAGTTTTGACCTTTTCTCTGTCTATATCGAAATTGTAAACGGGGGAATTTATCTTATAAGTGGTCCTGACGCCTTGAAGTTCGGGACGCTGATTCATAGCCGCAACAATTTTTTGCGTGATTTCGTTTAATTCTTCATCCGTATGCCCGGACATATCCTGAAGCTGCATGGAGAAACCGCCCACCATGCCAAGACCTGGCAGCGGCGGAGGGTTAAAAGCTATAACCTGCGCTTCGGGGGCGATTTTTGCGCCGATGCCGAAAACCTGTCTAACTAAACTGTTTATGTCGGTTCCGGGAGCGGTACGCTTGTCCCACGCCTCTAATCCGATAAACATGGTGCCTGCGCTCGACTTTGAGCCAAAGGACATAATATCAAAACCATTGACAAACATTGCGTTCTTAACGCCCGGTAATTTTTTTATTTCCGACGACAATTTATCCATGGTAATCTGAGTGCGGTTAGACGACGTGCCTTCGGGAAGCGATACGGAAACAACGAAGTAACCCTGATCTTCTTCGGGAACGAAAGTAGAGGGGAGTTTACTGTAGATAAGCCCGGTAAGCCCCACCACGATAATCATAAATATAACGGCAAATTTGCTTTGGCGCAGGAATTTAGCCACTATACCCAGATACCCATGCTTAGTGCGGTCGAACCAATTGTTAAACCAGGTAAAGAATTTATCCAAAATCCCCGTGCGTTCGTCTTTGTTATGAGGCTTCAAAATCATGGCGCAAAGAGCCGGGGTAAGGGTAAGCGCCACAAAAGCGGAAAGCGCCATCGAAATAGCGATTGTAAGCGCAAACTGACGGTAAAGTACGCCCATCATGCCGCCCAAGAAAGCGACAGGCACGAACACCGCCGCCAAGACGAATGCTATAGCTACAACGGGACCTTGCACTTCGTCCATGGCTCGCTCCGTTGCGTCAATCGGAGATAACCCGCTTTCCATATGATGCTCAACATTTTCGATAACAACGATAGCGTCGTCGACAACCAAACCTATCGCAAGCACCATTGCAAATAGGGTCAATGTATTTATAGAAAAACCCAAAACATAAAATGCGCCGAATGTACCGATTAGAGAAACCGGCACCGCCAAAAGGGGAATAATCGTAGCGCGGAAACTTTGCAGGAATACGAAGATAACAAGCACAACCAGCGCAAGAGCCTCTACAAAGGTATGGACAACCTCTTTTATGGAAGCGCGAATATAGTCCGTGCTGTCAACAACCGTGCTAAGTTCCAAATCCGGCGGAAAATCCTTCTCCGCCTCGTTCAAAATTTCAAGCACGCCGGCGACCGTTTGCATGGCGTTTGCGTCACTCGTAAGCTGTACGCCGAAACCTACGGCGGCCATGCCGTTTGCTTTTGCGATTATGTTGTTGAAAC
>JAFXOC010000119.1 GCA_017529085.1 Selenomonadaceae bacterium
AATTATTTTTTTTTTATAGAAATTAGGTAGGATAAAGTATTATCGGAGGAGATGACCTTATATGAGCAAGTACAAGAAATATCTTATATGCTTTATAGGTATTGTGGTTTTGGCGCTTGCGGGTTGTTTGTATTGGTATGTTGAAGTACATAGGAACACGCCTGAGTACGCGTTGGAACGGCTTCAATATGCGGTGGAAAAGCATGATAAAGAGCTTTTTTACGAGTATGCGGATGTAACTTCGATTTTAAATAAAGGGTACGAGTCGATTTTAACGATGCTTATTGAGTCTAGCGATGGCGAAGAAGCTAAGACTGCGGCGCTTGAGACGGTGAAAATGTTAAAAGCGCCCATGTTGATAGGGTTCAGAAAAGCCATCGACGATTATTTGACGAGCGGATCTTGGGACAGCGTTATCGGTCAAACGGAAGAGGAAACCACCTTTGACATGGGTGAAATAATCGTTCAGTCGGGGGTAAAACATCTGACGTTTAGGGGATTAGGCGGTATAAAAGAAAGTGAGAACGGCGCGGTTGCGGCAATTTTGAAGGCGTACCAAAACGACCTTGAAAGAGAATTTGATTTTGAAGTCATATTGGAAAAGACGGATAGTGGTTCGTGGAAGGTAACGGAAATACGCAATTTCAGCGAATTTGTGGTGGCTGTGGAGAACGCCAGAAACGAGAAAATTCGAGCGTATATGGAAGAATCCGCTGAGATTTGGCGCACCCATGAAGCGACAATGCGAGATGCGGATTTTGATTTCCAGCGTATCATAGGGGCGAAAAATTTAGGTAAACAGGGTACGAGAGGCGAATTAAAAGCCCTTATGACAGATAGGGTCGCTAAAGATTGGCAGATTAGAAAAGAGGAGCTTGAAGCTTTAACGGTGCCTAAGGAAGTCGAGAGTTTGCATAAGTTAAGGCTGAAAATTTGCGGGCTACATATCGAATACGCCGAAGGTTATGCAAATTGGCTGGACGATAAAAAAGCTATAACCCTAAAAGTTGCGGAAGATAAGATAAAGCAAGCGAAAACGTTGGAACAGGAAGCTATGTTCTTGGAAAAACGCATAAGCAAACAATAATCGGAGAATCGGCGTGAATAGGGAAGAATTGGTATTGTTATACGGATTTGACGGCGAGGCGGCGGAAAAAATCGTCTCTGCGCTGAAAACCGTTCGGGTCAAAACGAAAATTTTAAAAGCCGAAGATTACGGGGAAAAAGTGGGGTTCCTTTTAGGGTTGAAAGGCTTTGCCAAGGCTATGGAGAGCGAAACCGAAAGACCCGAAGAAAAAATAATGGTACTTCAAAACATCAAGGGGAAACGACTTGACGCAGTTCTTGATGCGCTCCGCAAAAACGATTGCGAAGTTCCCGTATATAAAGCCGCGGTTACGGCTTTTAACGTGCATTGGACACTAAAAAGACTTCTTGAAACAATGAAGAAAGAGCATGGATATTTTAAGGAGAGAGCAGATTGAAAAAAATATTGGCGTTGCTTTTAACGTTGGTTTTGATGGTTGGCTCAGGTTGCGGCAAAGAAGAGGCTAAAAAGGAACAGCTTCCGAAAATCGTCATCGGCATTATGCCCGACGTGGATTCTCTGCCCATTGTAATGGCGGAGGAAAACGGATATTTTGACGCGGAAGGTGTCAAGGTTCAAATAGAGCAGTTCAAGAGCGCCATGGATAGGGATGCGGCGCTCCAAAGCGGCAATTTGGACGGCGCGGTGTCGGATTTGTTGGCTGTGGCTTTCCTGCGTTCGGGCGGTTTTTCCGTTAAGGTTACGTCGTCGTCTGACGGCAGTTATCAGCTTATAGCGGGCAAGGGCATAGCGGCGGAGAATATAAACGGCATCGTTGGAAAAGATGTTGCGGTTTCGAGAAACACCATCATCGAATACATAACGGATGCGATTTTGGCGAAGAATAATTTGAAGGAAAACAGTATAAACAAGGTTATTATTCCACAAATTCCGACAAGGCTTGAAATGCTCCAAAACGGGAAATTGACGGCGGCGACATTGCCCGAACCTATGGCGAGCGTTGCGGTAAACGCAGGTTGCAAATTATTGGTCAGCTCCGAGGAAATCGGTATAAATCCCGGCGTTATTATTTTTAAAGACGAAGTTATAAAAGATAAGGAAAAGAGTATCGAAGCGTTTTACAGGGCTTATAACAGGGCCATTGAATATTTAAATACCGCGCCCAGAGAGGAATACATCAACGTAGCTATTGAAAAATGCGGATTTCCTCCCGCAGTAAAAGACGCATTGAAACTCCCAAAATATCGTAAGGCCACCCTTCCCGTCAAAGAGGACGTGACTTCGACGGTAAAATGGCTCAAAGACAAGTCCTTGTTAAAAGAAGATTATTCTTATGAGGATATTACGAGCAATTTGGTAAACAATGACAAGTGACGGAATTTTTGTGGATAGGGTTACTCTCTCCTACGACGGGGGACAAGTAACGCCTGTGGAGAACATTTCCCTCGCTATTCCCAAAGGAACGGTGCTTGCCATGATAGGTCCCTCGGGTTCTGGGAAGTCCACATTGTTAAGGGGGATAGCGGGGATAGAAAAGCCCGCTAAGGGGGATATTTTTTTGAATGGTGAAAAAATATCCCCGAAAAGGCAAAAAATCGGTTTCGTGCCGCAAAATTACGGACTTTTGCCATGGAAGAGCGTTGAGGAGAACATTTTAATCGGCGTTAGGATAAAGGACAGTCTGAACGGCGATGTTCTTTCAAAAATGAACGAGTTCATGGAGAATTTGGGAATTTTAGAGTTTCGCCATAGGTTTCCCAAAGAAATAAGCGGAGGACAACAGCAAAGAGTAAGCCTTGCGAGAGCTTTCTTGCTTAATGCGGACGCGCTTCTTATGGACGAACCCTTTTCTGCTCTTGACGCAATAACAAGGGAAGAAACTCAAGACGTTTTCCTATCCCTTTGGAAGAAGCAGAAAATAACAACTTTATTTGTGACCCACGACGTTGAAGAAGCCTTGTACCTAGGTCAAAGGATAGTCGTTCTTTCAAACGAAGGCAAGATTTTGCGGGAACTTGACAATCCTTTTTTCGGCAATCGTGAAGACAAGTTGCAAGAAGAATTTTTTAAGATGCGTTCAAAAATTCGGGAACTGATACAAAAAGCGGGGAGCGATAAATGAAACGAAAGGCGATAGCGTCATATTTTTTTGCCGCCGCAGGAATTTTTGTAATCTGGCAAATTGTCGCGCTCCTTACCCATATCCCCATGATACCTTCGCCGATTTTGGTGCTTGAAACTCTTATCGACATTTTTTTATCCGATATCGCCATTCACGCAGGATACA
The DNA here is from genome assembly GCA_017529085.1 of Selenomonadaceae bacterium. Classification (GTDB taxonomy): domain Bacteria; phylum Bacillota; class Negativicutes; order Selenomonadales; family Selenomonadaceae; genus RGIG9201. The sequence continues at coordinate 3,336 of JAFXOC010000119.1, forward strand.
GCTTCTTACGCATTATAGCCGGATTGCTTCTTGCAGTCGTTATCGGTTATCCCTTGGGGATTATGATGGGATATTTTAAAAAGTGCGATAGATTTTTATCCCCATTCGTATATCTGACCTATCCAATACCGAAAATCTCACTATTGCCGATAATCATGCTTATCTTAGGCGTAGGCGAATCAGCAAAGATTTTGATGATTTTTCTAATCATAGTCTTTCAGGTGGTAATAGCCGTGCGCGACGGCATCCGCGAAATTCCTAAGGAAACCTTTTTCCCTCTAATTTCCTTAGGCGCATCCTTCAAACATTTCTTCTTCTATGTCCTATGGCCGGCCACCCTCCCCAAATTTCTAACGGCAATAAGAGTAGCTATGGCAACGGCTATATCCGTCCTTTTCTTCACCGAAACTTTCGGCACAACATACGGCATGGGTTATTTTATCATGGACGCGTGGCTTCGGGTAAACTACTTGGAAATGTACGCCGGCATTGTAGCTCTAAGCTACATAGGACTTATTATCTTTTGTTTCATTGATTTTTTAGAGACTTTGAGTTGTCGTTGGCAAAAAAGACGGTAGTTCTCTACTTTCTTTCTCTTTCTCTTTTTTGTAAAAAAGAGAAAGAGAAAGAAAGTAGCAAAGAAAGAGAAAGAGAAAAAACTTTAATAATTGGTTTTGGTGCGAAACCCCAAAAAAGCGGAGAGTATGATGGAAAAGAAGAGATTGGACGTATTGCTTTTCGAAAAAGGTTTGGTAGAGAGTCGAGAACGGGCTAAAACTATGATAATGGAAGGAAATGTTTTAGTCGATGAAAAAAAGATAGATAAATGCGGAGCGCAGGTTAAGGAAGATGCGAAAATACGATTGCTCAAAGAAGATTTTCCCTTTGTAAGTCGCGGCGGATTGAAATTGCAAAAGGGGATAGACTGTTTTAAGATAGAATTAAAAGATGCGGTGGCGGCGGATATTGGAGCGTCCACCGGCGGGTTTACGGATTGTATGCTAAAAAGCGGCGCAAAAAAAGTCTACGCGGTTGACGTTGGGTATGGACAGCTTGCTTGGAAACTAAGAACTGACGATAGAGTTGTAAATTTGGAACGGACGAATATACGAAACGTGACGGAAAAAGAAGTGCCGGAGAAACTTGATTTTGCCTCGATTGATGTGGCGTTTATATCCCTTGAAAAGGTGTTGCCCACAGTTAAGAATTTATTGAAAGAATGCGGAAAAATAACGGCGCTCATAAAACCGCAGTTTGAGGCGGGCAGGGAACGGGTAGGAAAAAAAGGGGTAGTACGGGATAAAGAAGTTCATGTTGACGTGATAAAAAATATTGTGGATTTTTGCGAACGGGAAAATCTTTCGATTTTGGATTTGACTTATTCGCCCATAAAAGGACCCGAAGGCAATATCGAATACTTGGTTTATCTTGCAAAACAAGAAAACTTTGAAAATAAAATAACTATCGAATACATAAAAACCACGGTCGAAACCGCACATGAGAAGTTAAATCAAAATTAGTAACCGGGAGTCCAGAGGGCTGCGCCCTTTGGCGGGGTCAAGGGGCAGCGCCCCTTGTGGGGTTTGGGGCAAATCCCCAACAATAGGAGGTAAGCGGATGCAGCGGATAGCGGTGTTTCCCAATATGGAGAAGAAAGATTCGGGGGAGATGCTAAAGAGGCTTTTGAAGCTGTCTAAGAAGAAGAATGTGGAGATAGCGCTTCCCATGGAGGCGGCGAAGAAGTTTGGGGTAGAAGCGCTTGGGCATGAAAATGTAAAGTCTCTGCCCATTGATTTAGCGCTAAGTATCGGTGGAGACGGCACTCTTTTGGGGGTTTGCAGAGAGCTTGGCGCAAAGGGAATACCTGTTTGCGGAATAAATATCGGAACGCTTGGATTTTTGACGGAGATAGAGCCCGACGAGTTGAATTCCAAGATAGAGATGATAATTGAAAAAAAGTATTCCATTGAGGAGCATTTGCTTTTGGCGGGGTATGTGAAAAACGCAAAGGGCGAGGAGAAGTTCCTGTCTTATGCGGTAAACGACGTTGTGATAACCAAAAGCGGCGCAGCGCGGATGATTCATCTGGGACTTAGCATTAACGATACGAAACTCATTGATTATAAGTCCGACGGCATTATTATCGCATCGCCTACGGGTTCTACGGCGTATTCGCTTTCTGCGGGCGGACCCATTATAAACCCGACGGTGAGGGCGTTGTTGGTAACGCCTATATGCGCTCATACTTTTTTGCTTAGACCGATAGTGGTGAATGAAAACGACAGCATTTATATAAAAATAATGCCGGCGCAAAAGGATGTTGCGGTGACTTTTGACGGTCAGGAAAGTTTTAACGTTTCGCCTTCAAGCGAGGTTATTATAAAAAAATCCCCTACAACGGCTAAGATTGTAAAATTTAAGGATAAGGATTATTATAAGACGCTGGGGGAAAAATTCTGGGGACAGGGCAGAAAGGCTTGAAATTTATGCTAAAGAGTTTAACTGTTTGGAACTTCGCCTTGCTTGAGCATGTTGAGATAGAGTTCGGCGAAGGTTTGAACATATTAACGGGCGAAACCGGCGCGGGCAAGTCTATTTTGATAGGTTCATTGGGGGCGATTTTAGGCGCGAGAGTAACGGGTGACGCTATCAGGACGGGTTGCGAATGGCTGAGGGTAGAGGCTGTTTTTACTGTTGAGGACAACGAGGCGGTTAAAGAATTTTTGGAAGACGAAGCTATGAACTTGGACGATGATACGATTGTAATAAAACGGCAGCTAACTAAGAGCGGAAAAAGTTCTGTTTTGATAAACGGCAGTCACGCCTCTTTGACTACGCTAAAGAAGCTCGGCAATCTTCTGGTGGATATACACGGGCAACATGAAAATCTTGCGCTGTTAAAAGAGGCTAACCAATACGCTCTTTTGGACGAGTCGGATAAGGACATTGCGGCGGCGCTTGAGGCGTATAAGGAAAGTTACGGTGACTGGAAAAGGGCGAAGGAACTGTTTGAGGAAAAAGAAGCCGAAGCGATGAATTATGCGCAGCGGCTCGATATGCTAAAATGGCAGAAGACGGAAATCGAAGAAGCGGCGTTAAAGGAAAATGAGGACGAGATTTTGGAAGGTAAGATCCGAACCCTTTCCCACGCCGAGAAAATAGCGTCTTACGTGGAGGATTCTTATGCGCTTTTAAACGGTAATCGCGGCAACGCCATAAGCGTGTTGTCGGCGCTTGCGGAAATAAAGAAGCATCTTTCGGATATGGAGCGGTACGACGAATCCTTGAAAAATGCGGCGAAAATTGTGGAGGAAGCCGAGATAAATCTGGAAGAAGCGGCTTATGAAATAAGGGATTACGGCGAATCAATGGATTTTTCACCGCAGAAACTGGACGAGTTGCAATCTCGTATGGACGTTATTTATAAGTTACGGAAAAAGTACGGGGCGACGGTTGAGGATATTTTAAAATATTATGAAAAGATAAAGGACGAGCTGGACAGTATTGAAAATTACGACGAGGATATGCGCGAGTTAAAAGCGGAGATTAAGAGATTGGAGAAGGAGTTAGACAAGGCGGCTGTGGATCTGACGGCAAAGAGGCAAATTGGCGCAAAGAAAATTTCGGAAAATGTGAGAGAAGCCTTGTATTCATTGGGAATGACCAACGCAAGATTTAATTTAAAACTTTCGCCGCTCGATAAATTCGGGTCAAACGGTAAAGACGCTTTAGCCATGACATTTTCGGCAAACCCGGGGGAAGAGGAAATGCCTATTGCAAAGGTTGCCTCGGGTGGCGAACTTTCTAGGATAGCTCTCGCAATAAAGTCCGTATCGGCGAGAAACGATAAATCAAGCGGCAGCATGGTGTTTGACGAAATAGACACAGGGATAGGCGGCAAGACGGCGCAGATGGTAGCGGAGAGAATTGCGCAAATTGCAAGGTTTAAGCAAGTGCTTTGCATAACCCATTTGCCGCAAATCGCAGCGATGGCGGACACGCATTTATATATTTCAAAATCAACCAAGGAGGATAAGACCGAAAC